>SZOV01000055.1 GCA_030263375.1 Deltaproteobacteria bacterium PRO3 | reverse complement strand
CGCAGCTTCCTGCTGCGGCTGAAAAACCGCGGCATGCGGGCCCTGCAAAACTTTCCGCAGAACGCGGAAGAACTCTACCAACAAGTGAAACGGGAATTTAACCGGGTCTCGAAGCGCTGGACCTCCTAGCGGCGGGCATTCGGAAATTTCTTATTGCGATTCCAGCTCGGCCGTCTCGGGCGCGTGGACGCGCGGGTGGTACTCGAAGCCGAGCTCGCCGTCGCGCACGCCGACCGCCACCGTTCCGCCCTTTTCGAGGCGGCCGAAGAGGATTTCATCGGCGAGGACGCGCTTGATCTTCTCTTGGATGAGGCGGTTGAGCGGGCGGGCGCCGTACTTCTCGTCGTAGCCGTTCTTCGCCAGCCATTCCTTGGCCTCGCCGCTCACCTCGAGGTCGACCTTCTTTTCCAGCAGCTGCATCTCGAGTTCGGCCAAGAACTTCTCGACGACGTGCAGGACCGTCGCGGTGTCGAGCTGCGAGAAGGGAACGATCGCGTCGAGCCGGTTGAGGAACTCGGGGCTGAACAGGTCCTTGATCGCCTTCATGTCGTGGCCCTGCGAGCCGGCGGCGTTCTCGATGACGATCGACTTCTTCGCCAGGTCGCGGGCGCCCGCGTTGGTGGTCATGATCAGGATGATGTTGCGGAAATCCGCCTTCTTCCCGTTGTTGTCGGTGAGCGTCCCGTAGTCCATCACCTGCAAGAGGATGTTGAACAGGTCGGGATGCGCCTTCTCGATCTCGTCGAGCAGCAGCACGGCGTGGGGCTTCTGGTTGATCGCGTCGGTGAGCAGGCCGCCCTGGTCGAAGCCGACGTAGCCCGGCGGCGCGCCGATCAGGCGCGAGACGGTGTGCTTCTCCATGTACTCGCTCATGTCGAAGCGCAGGAATTGGATGCCGAGGACGCGCGCCAGCTCTTTGCTGAGCTCGGTCTTGCCGACGCCGGTGGGGCCGCAGAACAGGAAGGAGCCGATCGGCTTGTCCGCCGGGCCCAGCCCCGAGCGCGAGAGCTTGATCGCCGAGGCGAGCTGCTCGATCGCCTTTTCCTGGCCGAAGACGCGCTGCTTGAGCTCGCGGTCGAGGTGGCGCAGGGCCTCCTTGTCGGTGAGCGAGACGGTCTTGGGCGGGATGCGCGCCATCTTGGCGATCATTGCCTCGACGTCCTGGGCGGTGACGGTCTTTTTCTGCTGGGACTTGGGCCGCAGGCGCAGGGCGGCGCCGACCTCGTCAATCACGTCGATCGCCTTGTCGGGGAGGTGGCGGTCGTTCAGGTATTTTGCGGAAAGCTGCGCGGCCGCCGCCAGCGCGGATTGCGTGTAGTGCACCTGGTGGTGCGCCTCGAAGCGCGACTTGAGGCCTTTCAGGATTTTGATCGTCTCCTCGACGCTGGGCTCGGGGACGTCGATCTTCTGGAAGCGGCGGCTGAGCGCGCGGTCCTTCTCGAAGGCCTTGTATTCCTGGTAGGTGGTCGAACCGATGCACTTCAGGTCGCCGGAGGCGAGAACCGGCTTGAGCAGGTTAGAGGCGTCCATCGTCCCGCCGGTGGTGGCGCCCGCGCCGATCAGGGTGTGGATCTCGTCGATGAAGAGGATCGCGCCTTCCTCTTTTTTGAGGCGCGCGAGCACGGCCTTGAGGCGCTGCTCGAAGTCGCCGCGGAACTTGGTGCCGGCGAGCAGGGCGCCCAGGTCGAGGGCGTAGATGGTGGCGTCGGCCAGCAGCTCGGGGACGTCCTTGTTGTGGATCTTGAGGGCCAGGCCCTCCGCGATCGCGGTCTTGCCCACGCCCGCCTCGCCCACGTAGAGCGGGTTGTTCTTGCGGCGGCGGCAAAGGACGTGGATGGTGCGCTCCAGCTCCTGCTCGCGGCCGATCAGGGGGTCGATCTTCCCCTCGCGGGCCTTCTGGTTGAGGTTGACGGCGAAGCGCTCGAGGACGTCGCCGCCGGGCGCGGCCTCTTCCTCGCCCTCCTCGCCGCCGGAGGCGCCGAATTCGGGCTCTTCCGTCTCGCCGGGCAGCTTGCTGATCCCGTGCGAGATGTAGCTGACCACGTCGAGGCGGTGGATGCCCTGCTTGCCGAGGAAGTAGACCGCGTGGCTGTCCTTCTCGCTGAACAGCGCCACCAGGACGTTGGCGCCCGTGACCTCGCTCTTCCCGGAGGCCTGGACGTGAAAAAAGGCGCGCTGCAGGACCCGCTGCACCGCCAGCGAGGTGTGGATCTCGGTCTCGCCCTCGCCGCCGGCGGCGATCAACTGGTCGTCGAAGAAGCGCTCGAGGTCCTTGAGCAGCTTCTGCACGCTGCCGCCGCAGGCGTGGATGATCTTGATGATTCCGCCGTCCTGGAGCAGGGCGTAGAGCACGTGCTCGAGCGTCAGGTAATCGTGCCGCCGCTTCTTGGCCTCGGTGTAGGCGAGGTTGAGGGAGTTTTGCAGTTCTTTGCTGATCATTTTAAATCTTCCAAAAAAATAATCGTCGGAATATCGGTGGGGAATTGAATGGGTGGCCGGGCGGGGGTCCCCGGCCGCGCGAAGCTTGCGAGCACGGTGGGGGTACAGACCGGACAGGCCCCGTTCAAATCTCCACCGATATTCCGACGCACCTTCATAAACCCTACGCTTCCTCCATGGTGCATTGTAAGGGATATTCGTGCTTTCGGGAATAGTCGATTACCTGGGACACCTTGGTCTCGGCGATCTCCCGAGGGTAGATTCCGCAGACGCCCGTTCCCTTGTAGTGCACGTGCAGCATGATGCGCGTGGCCTCCTCGACGGTCTTTTGGAAGAATTTCTGCAGGACCTCGACGACGAACTCCATGGTCGTATAGTCGTCGTTGAGGAGCACCACCTTGAACATGGTCGGCCGCTTGACTTGGCTGCGGGTCTTGGTGGCGGTACGGCCCTCGCGGTCGTGTTTTTCCTCTCGTCCCATGCCTCCTTTATATGCGACCGGGGCGCTATCCTGCAAGCCGGGCCGGTTTCCGTGTCGAGGGGGCAGGCGTCGACGGCTTATGTCGATAAAATCTTAATTGGTTCCCCAAGTTAGGCGCTTCGACCCCCGGGCAATCGACACTTGCTCCGCCTTGACATTCCCCGGGCCCTGGTTAAGCCTGGGCCCGGATGGCGATCCCCCGGCAAATGCGCATGGCGCGCTGGTACGCACCCGAAGAGATCCGGCTCGACACGGTCGACGTGCCCGCGCCCGGGCCCGGCGAGGTCCTGGTGAAGATCGGTGCGGCCCTGACCTGCGGCACGGACTTCAAGACCTTCAAGCGCGGGCATCCGCGGCTCATCAAGGAAATCCCCGGACCCTTCGGCCACGAGATGTCGGGCACCGTCGCCGCTCTGGGCGCGGGCGTCGCGCGCTTCCGCGAGGGCGACCGCGTGGTGGTCGGTAATTCGGCCCCCTGTTTCCAATGCTTCTACTGCCAGCGGCAGGCTTACAGCCTCTGCGAGGACCTGCAGTTTCTCAACGGCGCTTACGCGGATTACATCCTGGTGCCGCGCCGCATCGCCGAGGTGAACCTCTACAAGATCCCCGACGCGCTTCCCTTCACGACTGCCTCGCTCGGCGAGCCGTTGGCTTGCGTCCTCAACGCCTTCGAGAAGGTCTCGCCCAAGGCAGGCGAGACGATGCTCCTGCTTGGGGCGGGGCCGATGGGCGTGCTCTTCGTCCAGCTCGCCAAGCTGCACGGACTGCGCCTCGTGGCGGTTGCCCGCGATCCGGAAAAATTGCAAAACCTCAAGGCCTTGGGCGCCGCGGAGGTCGTTAGCCTGACCCACGATGTCGACGCCCTCGCCAAGACGCGCGCCTTGCTGAACGAAGGGCGGGGCGCCGACCTGGTGATCGAGGCCGTCGGCCTCCCCGAGATGTGGGAGTTGGCCTGCGATCTGGCCCGTCCGGGCGGCCGGGTCTGCTTCTACGGTGGCTGCGCCAAGGGGACGGAGGTGAAGCTGGACACCTACCGCGTCCATTACGAAGAGCTGCAGCTCTTCGGCGTCTTTCACCACACGCCCGCCTATTTCCAAAAGGCGGTAGAGTACTTGAGCTCGGGCAAGATCCGTCCCGAAGGCCTGGTCGTCGGCGAGTACAGCCTCGACCGGATCCACGAGGTGTTTCGCAAGGGGGAGAAGTCGAACCCGCTGAAACTGGCAGTCATCCCCTGAGCGGCTGGTTTTTTTTCGAAGGAGGCCACATGAATCCGCGCGTCTTCACCGTCCACTACACCCTCTACGACCCCGCCGGGACGGTCATGGATTCCACCCGCGATCGCCAGCCCTTGAGCTTCGTCGAAGGGGCCGGGCAGATCCTGGCGGAGCTCGAGGATGGCATCCTGAAGCTGAAGCCCGGCGACAAGGCCGAGATCTCCGTCCCCTCCGATCATGTCTTCGGCTCCCGCGAGGAAGGTCGCGTGATGAAGCTGAGCCGCGAGCAGGTGCCTAAACCGGACCTACAGATCGGCCAGCAGTTCCGCGTGAGCGGCGATCCCGCCGCGCCACCCGCCACTGTCATCGACGTCACCGGGGCCTATTACATCGTCGATACCAATCATCCTTATGCGGGGATGGACCTGCGCTTCGAGGTCGAGCTGTTGTCCATCGATCAGCGGTAACTAATTGTTACCTGATGGTTGAGTCTTTTTTTGGCGTTTTATTAAATATTTAATAAATTCAATAATATATCATCATAATCCCATCATGGGCACGGCCTTTGCTTTCTAAGCGAAAGGGTAAGGGAAGCGTCACAAATCATGACCTTCCCGAAGGGGGGGTCGCGCCACAAGGAGGGGATTATGAAAACTTTTATCACCATATTGGCCGCGATCTTTGGCTTTGCCTTCGCCGCCCCGGCCGGGGCCCTCGTGCCCGGGGCCCACATCAGCTCGGTCACCCGTATCGACGAGGGGAATTGCGCCGTTACCATCGTCCCGTCGGGCTCTCTCTTAGACATCCTGCCGACCGACAAGCTGACTTTGGAAGGAAACGTGCTGGCCACCCTGGCCTCGCTGCTCGAGCTGGACCTCGACAGCGCCGACGAGGTGCTGGCCGCGACGACTTCCTTTGAAGAGTTAGTGGGCCTAGATGCCGACATACAACTGGATCCCGAGGATTGCGTCGAAATGTTCGCGGGCAATCAGTTGGAGTTGGTGGATACGCTGACGGGCGTGGTTGACAGCGTGGAGTTGCCGGAGGGATTCGGGAACCTTACTTCCCTGGTGCTGGATGAGAATGGAAATTTGAAGCTTTTGAACCTGCTGGATGAATCCACTCAAGTGGAAAACAGCGATGGCGATACCGGCAGCGTTGGTGGCGGTGCGGGCGGTATCGGCGGCGACGGGGCCGAGGAAGAGGGCGGTTCGGGTGCTCGCGTCGGCGCCTTGCCCGATGTCGGCGGCGGCTGTGCGTTGAGCCCGGGTCTCGGCGTGAAAGCCGGCGACACTGTCGCCTGGTTAACAGCCGCCGCCCTTCTCTCGATCGGCGCCGTGCGCCGTCGAGGACGCAAGGCTTAAAGGACATATCTTCTACCTGCCCTAAACCCTGAGCAGTCGGGCCGGACCTCCCTCCGGTCCGGCTGCGTTTTTTCTGGCTACTCCCCGTTCATAATATCGATAATCTGCTCCCGATGCTGTTTGGCGTCCTCGTAGCCCAAGTCGAAGAGGGTCTGGAGGTAGGCGGGGGCGAAGGTGAGGTAGCTCAAGAGATCGCTGCCGGTGGCGGGGTCGATGTCGAGCAGGCGGAACAGGAGCTTCTCGAGGGCGGTAAACTTGAACTGCTTGCGCGCCTTGTGCGTCCAGCGCAGGAAGAGGCCGCTGATCGACTGCGAGGGCTTGATCTCGAGGGCGCGGATCTTGCGTAGGCCGCGGCTGGCGATGTCGACCTTCAGGCCGTCCTTCGCCATCCGCTTGTTGAGTTTTTCCAAGTAATCCGCGCCGTAGACCTTCTCGCTGGTCTCGACGATCGAGTTGATCCGCTCCAGCTGCTCCATGTCATACTCGATGCGGTCGAGGAAGACGCCGTTGAGCAGGCGGCCCAGCTGCAGGGCGATGGTGGGCTCTTTCATGTCTTTTTTGAATTTCAGCTTTTCCATGATCGGCGAGCGGTAGCGCAGGCCCACCACCAGCATCGAGCTCGCGCCCAGCTGGATCGCCGGGGACATCGGGGTGAAGAGCCGGAGCCCGCCGTCGGCGTAATAGGTGCCGTCGACCTTGATCGCCGGGAAGACGATCGGGATCGCCGCCGAGGCCATCGCGTGGTCGACGTGCAAATCGACGTCATGGAAGGGATAGTGGCCCTGATAGACGACGCCCGGCTTGCGCTTGACGAAGAGCTCATGGCGGCCGTTGCGCAGGTTGGTGGCGTTCAAGGCCACCGCGTCGATGGGCCCCGCTTCGACGTTCCGGGTGATGGCGTCCCAAGGCAGGATTTTTTTCAAGAATTCTCGCAAGGGGCTGGTGTCGAGGAAGGAATTGAAGTGCGGCCCCTTGCGTCGGGTCAGCTGGAAGGGGTTGAAGGTCAAAAGATTGCGCATGATGCCGCCGACCGTCGAGCCCAGAAAATGCGTCGCGGCCCCGAAGTCCCGCAGGTAGACGTCCTCTTGGCGGATCGAAAACCAGACCTCTTTGATCTTCTCGGCCTGCTTGTCGGTGTCGTCGGCCAGGGCTGCCATCGCGGCCGTGTTGATCGCGCCGACGCTGGTCCCGACCTTGATGCTGAAGTTCTTGCGCGCCGTCTTGGGCGGCAGGCCCTTGCGCACGTAATACAGCACGCCCGCTTCGTAGGCGCCGCGGGCGCCGCCCGCCGAGAGGACGATGGCGAGCTTTCCCATGGCTTATCCGTTTTCCTGCGCGAGGGTGAGAAAGCTGTCCTTGGCGGCGCGCAAGGTCTTGGCGAGCTCGTTTTCGCCGTGCGCCAGCGAGACGAACCAGGCCTCGTAGGGCGAGGGCGGCAGGTAGACGCCCCGCGCGAGCATCTCGTGGAAGAAGCGGCGGAACAGGGCCCCTTGGCTTGCCATGGCGTCGTCCAAGTTTTCGACGGGGCGGCCGGAAAAAAACAGGCTCAGCATCCCGCAGGCGTAGGGCACCTGCACCCGGCAGCGCGCCCGCTGCGCCACCTCGGCGATGCCCTTGGCGAGCCGCTCCGTCTTGCGCAGCAGCTTGGCGTGCGCCTTGGGGGTGGAGATGAGCTTGAGCGTGGCCAAGCCCGCCGCCATCGCGACGGGGTTTCCCGACAGGGTTCCCGCCTGGTAGACGCCGCCCTCGGGGCTGACGCACTTCATCACGTCGGCGCGCCCGCCGTAGGCGCCCACCGGGAGGCCGCCGCCGATGACCTTGCCCAAGGTCGTCAGGTCGGGGCGAATGCCGAAGAGGCCCTGCGCCCCGCCCGGGTGCACCCGGAAGCCGGTCATGACCTCGTCGAAGACCAGCAGGGCGCCGGTCGCGTCGCAGAGCTTCCTCAATCCCTCGAGGAATCCCGGCTTGGGGAGCACGCAACCCATGTTGCCGACGACGGGCTCGACGATGACGGCCGCGAGGTCCTTGCGGTGTCGCCGCGCCAATTTTTCGGCGGCGGCCAGGTCGTTGTAGGGCGCGATCAAGGTGTGCTCGACGAAGGATTCGGGGACGCCCAGGCTGTCGGGGCGCCCATGGGTGAGGGCGCCCGAGCCCGCCTTGACCAGCAGGTAGTCGGCGTGTCCGTGGTAGCAGCCGGCGAACTTGAGGATCTTGGGACGCCCGGTGAAGCCGCGCGCGGCGCGCAGCGCGCCCATGACGGCCTCGGTGCCGGAGTTGACCAAGCGCAGGCGCTGCAGGCTGGGCAGGTGGCGCATCAGCTGCTTGGCCATCTGCACCTCCAGCGGCGAGGGTGCGCCGTAGCTGGTGCCCTGGGCGGCGGCGGCTTGGATCGCCTCGACGACCTTGGGGTGGGCGTGGCCCGCGATCATCGGGCCCCAGGAGCCGACGTAGTCGATGTAGTTGTTGCCGTCGACGTCGGTGAGATAGGCGCCCGAGGCCCGGGTGATGAAGAGGGGATGCCCCCCGACGCTCTGGAAGGCGCGGACCGGGCTGTTCACGCCGCCGGGGAAGAGTTTCTTCGCCGCGGCGAAGAGTTTTTCCGATTGCTTGAGGGCCATGGGCCTAGATTCCTAACCCCCCGCTTCGCGACTTGTCAAACCGGAGCTTTTAAATTGACAGGCCCCGGGGGCCTCATTAGGATCGCCCGAAATTCGCACCCTTCGAAGGAGGCCCCGCGTGGCGCGCAAACTCTCCAAGATTCGACTTTCCCTTCTGACGCTTACGGCGCTGTTCGGCGCCGCCGCTTGCAGCAGCTCCGACTTCGCCAAGATCGGCATCCAGGTCGAGCCGCTCTGCGCGGCCGTCGCCCCCGGGACCACTCAGCAATTCAACGCCCGCATCTTCATCGACGACGTCGACCAGGGCATCGACAACGCCGCGGTCAATTGGTCGGTTCTGGGCGGGGACGTCAACGGCGTCGTCGACGCCAACGGCCTCTACACCGCCCCTGACACCAATCCACCGCCCGCGGTTCAGGTCACCGTCATCGCCACCAGCAAGGAAGACGACCAGAAAGAAGGCCAGGCCACGGCCGTCCTCTCCGGCGCCTGCCCCGTGGTGCCTCCGCCCACCCAGAGTTTCTAGCCCTTGTCCGATCTCCGCGAGCTTTGGGCCGTCACCGTCGCGCTGCCGCATGAGGCGGCCGCCTTGCGTGCGCATTTTCGCGGCGGCGCCCAAACCCGTTACCGCCATCTCACCGTGACAGAGGGGCGCCTCGGCGAACGGGAGGCCTTGCTGGCGGTGACCGGCATGGGCCCGGAGCGCGCGGGCGAGGCGGCCCGCTTCCTCTTCGCCCAATACCCCGTGACTCACCTGGTTTCGACCGGGTATTGCGGGGCCCTGCAGCCCGGATTGGCCTGCGGCTACGCCGTGCTGGCCGAACGCTGCGCCTTCGTGGACGAGCCCCAGGGCGGAGCGCTCTGCGACCTGCCCCTGCTGCGCAAGGCCGAGGAGGCCCTGCGGCTGGCCGACATCCCCGCCCGGCTGGGAGTTCTCTTGACCTCCCCAAAGCCTGTACTGAAAGGCGCGGACAAGGAGCTGCTGGGGGCCAAGACGGGGGCGACCGCGGTCGACATGGAGAGCGCGGCGATCCTCCGGGAGGCCGCCGCCGGCCCCAAAAAAATCGCTTCTGTCACCGTCCGATTTATCGTAGATGCCCTCCAAGACGAATTGGCAGACACGGGGCCCTTCCTCGACGACAACGCCGGGGTAAAGCCCTTGCGCCTGGCCCGAGAATTATTGCGTCGTCCCAAGCTGTTCCAAGAGTTGCCCGATCTCGGCCGCAAGGCGGCCCGGGCACGTGACGGTCTCACCCGGTTCCTGGGTCGCTTTTTCGGATTGGGTGGGGCTCAAAACCAATCATAGGAGCCTCCTGATATGAACTTACGTTCGAGCAAATTTCGCTTTTTCGCCCTCGCCCTGGTCGCGGGCCTCGGCCTCGCCGGCTGCGGCAAGGGCTGCGGCAAGGCCGGCGTCGGCAAGCAAGAGGGTTTGACCCTGATTCCCTCCGACAGCAACGTCGTCGTCGGGGTCAACTGGAAGAAGGTCCAAGAATCGCCGATGGGCGCTAAGCTGCTGGAGGGAGTTCCCCCCGAGGCCCAGCCCTTTCTCAAGGACGTCGACAACTTGGTTTTGGGCGTGAAGGCGACCCCGATGGGCGGCTCTCCCAAGGACTTCGTCGGCGTCGTCAGCGGCAAGCTCGACACCGCCGCCATGGTCAAGCAGATGGGCGACCAGGCCCAGAAGAGCGGCGCCACCATGACCAACGAGGATTATGACGGCGTGAAGATCTACAGCACCTCCAAGGATCCGGACATCGCGGTGGCGATGCTGGACAGCCAGGCGGTCTTCGGCAGCAAGGATTCGGTGAAGCGGGCTCTCGATCTGGCCAAGAAGAAGGGCGATTCCGTCGAGAAGAACAAAGAAGTGATGGACCTGATCAACGGCCTCGACAAGGGCAAGATGGTCTGGGCCGTGGCGACCATCCCTCCGGGCTCCATCCCCGCGGGCGGCGGGGGCGGCATGGGCAACCCGCTCAGCTCGCTCGAGTCGGTGAAGGCCCTCGACCTGGCCCTCGACTACAATCAAAACTTGACTCTCGACCTGGGTGTCATCACCGGCAGCAAGGAAGACGCGCAGCAGATGATGACGATGGCCAATTCCTACAAGACCCTGTTCGGCGGATCGGTGGCGAGCAAGAGCCCCGAGCTGGGCAAGATCCTGGGCGGTCTCTCCATCGACGCGAAGGAAAACAAGGTCGTCCTCGCGCTGAAGCTGGACCAGGCGACGGTCGAAGACCTGGCCAACAAGGCCAAGCAGAAGCAGGGCGCCATGCCGATGGGCATGGACGAAGGGATGGGCGCCCCGGCGCCGGCGGTCCCCGGCACGCCCGAGACGGCGCCTTCGGCCCCTTAAGCAGGATTAGCGGAAAATTCTTCAAGGCCCTCCGTCGCGAGACGGAGGGCTTTTTTTTATCCCTCCAGGATGCCTCGAATCCGCGGCAGGTCCTTGGGTTGGAGCAGGGTGAGCAGGACATCCCCCGCCTCAAGAGAGGTTTCCCCGCTGGGAACTAAAAATTCCTCCCCGCGCCCGATCAACGTGATCCTCGATTCCGCGGGCCAGCCTAGGTCGACCAGCTTTTTACCCGCCGCCGGCGATTGATAGGGCACCAACAGCTCGGTCAGGTCGGTGTCTTGGCCGGCGATCGGCTCGAAGTCCAGGGGCCGGGCCCGCGCCGGCACCATCGGGATCTGCACGCCGAGCCACCGCGCGACCAAGGGGATGGTGGTTCCCTGGAGCAGGACCGAGGTCAGGACGATGAAGAAGACCAGGTTGAAGATAGTGTCGGCCTGAGGGATGTCGGCCAGCCGCGGGAAGGTGGCGAGGATGATCGGCACCGCTCCCTTCAATCCGACCCAGGAGAGCAATACCTTCTCGCGGAGGTCGAAGCGGAACACGATCAGGCAGAAAAAGACCGCGAGCGGCCGGGCGACGAAGATGAGTGCGAGCGAGGTCCATAGCCCCACCGGGATTACCGCCGGCAGCTGGGACGGGAAGACCAAGAGCCCCAGCGTGAGGAACATCGCAATCTGCATCAGCCAGGCCAGTCCGTCGTGGAAGTGGGTGAGGCTCTTCTTGTGCAGGAGGCGTTGGTTGCCGAGGACCATCCCCGCCAGATAGACGGCGAGAAAGCCGTTGCCGCCCACAACGGCCGTCAGACCGTAGGTGACGAGCACCAGCGAGAGCGTCAGGACGGGATAGAGCCCCTCGTAGTTCAACCGGATGCGGTTGATCGCCCAGGCCGCGCCGCGGCCCAGGGCGTAGCCGAAGACGACGCCCAAGGCCATCTGCTCCAGAAAGGAGGGAAAGAGCTGCCACAGCGAGAATGTGGGATTCTTGATCAGCTCGATCAGGCCCAGGCTGAGGAAGACCGCCATCGGGTCGTTGCTGCCGGACTCGAGCTCGAGCAGGGGCTTGAGGTTGCCCTTCAAGCCGACGTTGCGCGAGCGGAGCACCGAGAATACGGCGGCCGCGTCGGTGGAGGAGACGATGGCGCCCAGCAGGAAGGCCTCCAGCCAGGAGAAGTTCAGTAGGTGTTTCACGGCGAGGGCGAGGACGGCTGCGGTGAATAGTACGCCCAAGGTCGCCAGGGTCAGCCCCGGTGCGAGGACGGGCCGGATTTCCTTCCATTGGGTCTCGAGGCCGCCCGAAAACAGGATGTAGGCGAGCGCCAGAACGCCCAGCGATTGCGCCGCCTGGTCGTCGTCGAAGTAAATACCGCCCGGCCCGTCCGAGCCGGCCAGCATGCCGATGGCGAGAAAGATCAGCAGGGCCGGCACGCCGAAGCGGCCGGTGGCCTTGCTGGCGAGGATGCTGAGGACGAGCAGCGACCCGGCGGCGAGCAGGATGTGTTCCAGCGATGGCACGCGGGTAATCTAACGTCTCGATCGCGCGGGACCAAGTCTTTTAAGGCAAAGCCCTAGACGTAGCCGAGTGCCTGGACGATCCGGATATGCGAGGCCCGATAGGCCGGTAGGATCGCCGAGACGACGGCCGACAAGAAGGAAATCAAAAACACTTGGACGAAGAGCCTCGGCGTCAGCAGGAAATTGATAAAAAACCAGTCGTTCGCGCCGGTCGTCGGCGGCGGCGGGATCTGGAGCTGCAGCCCTGTGATCGCCCGGGTGATGCCGTAGCCGACGAGCAGTCCGAAGAGCGAACCCACCAGCCCCAGGATGACCGCCTCGAAGACGATCATGTTGAAGATGGTCCAGCGGGAATTGCCGATCGCCATCATGGTGCCGTATTCCTTCATCCTCTCGAAGAGGGCCATGTTGACCGTGTTCGCGATGCTGACGATGAAGATCAGGCTGATGACGACCTTGACGATTAGGAAGAGGTTGTCGAGGAAGTCCTTGGACTGGTTGTAGTAGATGCTCTGCTCGCTCCAAGGCAGGATCTCCAGGCCCGCGAGCTCCGGGGACTTGTCATTGGCGAGCGCGGCCCGTGTGGGCTCGGTCAGGTCTGTGTCCTGGAGGACGATCAAGAAGCTGTTCACCTGATTCGGAATGCCGAGGATCTCCTGGGCGGTCTTCAAGGGCAGCTTGACCAGCCGCTCGCCCACGTCCTTGATGATCGTCTGAAACACGCCGCGGACGCGGAAGGTCGAGCCGTCGATGGCCCCCTCGGGCCGCGTCGAGATGAAGGTCACGCTGTCGCCGACCTTCAGGTTGAGCATCTTCACCAAGCCCTCGCCGAGCAAGATGCCGTAAGGGTCGTTCGCGTCGAGGTCCTTCCCTTGCACGACGTTGGTGACCGGCCGCTTGAGGCCGGGGTTGACGTAGCTCCCCATCCTCTGCTCCGCCGCCGGGTCGACGCCGAGAGCCACCACCGAGACGCCGTCCGAATCGCTGCTCAGCAGGCCGCCGAACTTGATCCGGGGCACCGAGTAGGAATCGGGGACGGCCGCTGCGAAGGCCCTTTGGACGCGGTCGGCGTCTTTAATGAGGAAGTTGAAGGGCGTGCTGGAACCGCGCTCCCAATAACCCTTGGGGCTTGCCAAGAAATGCCCCAGTTGACCGTGGATCGTAGTCTCCCGCAGGTTCCACAGAAGGTCGTCGAGGAAACCGCCCATCGCCAGGAGGCAGGAGGAGCCGCTGACCAGGATCATGAGGGTCAGGGTGCTGCGCCGGCGATTGCGGAAGACATTTCTCCACGAGATCTTCAGGAGTTTTAGGATTTTACTCATGGCGCACCCCCGCAAGGAATATTATGAAGGCAGGCCCCGGCGTTGGGCAAAAAAATTCGACGCGAAATGGGATTTGCATGTTGAAGCCTTTTCCTCGGGCGCCTATCATTTCCGCATCAGGCTTTCAGGGGAATAGGTACCGCCGGCGGTGCATTTGTCTATACCGGCGGTAGGGGGTAGGGTTGTTGGGAACCGGGGAAATCATTGATTCGACCGGTCCGTTCGGGTCGCAGGCCGCACGTGGCCTTCTTTCGGAGGAAAAATTCCTCCGGGAGGCCTTTTCCAGGAACATCGGCCTGGTGACTCCGGCGGAGCAGGATATCCTCTCCCGAGCGAAGATCGCCATTCCGGGGATGGGCGGAGTGGGTGGCAATCACCTGCTGACCCTGGTGAGGACGGGTTTCACCCGGTTTCACCTCTCCGACTTCGACACCTTCGAGCCCGCCAACCTCAATCGCCAGGCCGGCGCTCGAGTCTCCAGCTTCGGGAAAAAGAAGCTGGACGTGATGGCGCAGGACGCCCTCGAGATCAATCCCTATTTGCAGATCCAAAAATTTCCCGAGGGGCTTGCCGAGTCGAACGTCGACGCCTTCCTGGACGGAGTCGCCGTAGTGCTGGACGGCCTGGACTTTTTCAACTTTCCGGTTCGGAGACTGCTGTTTAACAAGGCGCGGGAAAAGGGGATATACGTAGTCACCGCCGGGCCGATGGGCTTCAGCTCGGCCCTCCTGGTCTTTTCGCCGTACGAGGGGATGAGCTTCGACGAATATTTCGACGTCGCGAGGATCCGCGAGGCCCAGGACCAACATCTTTCCTTTGCGATGGGTTTGGCGCCGAGCCCGACGCACTTGAAATACATGGACCTCTCCCGGGTGGACCTGAACAAAAAGGCGGGGCCTTCCCTGGCGATCGCTTGCGCGATCTGCAGCGGGATGGCCGCGACCGAGACCGTCCGCATCGTGTTGAAGCGAGGCAAGATCCAGCCCGTCCCCGCCTATTTTCAGTTCGATCCCTTTTCGCGGAAATACCGGCGCGGCCGCCTGCGCTTCGGGAATCGGAACCCGCTGCAGCGGCTCAAGATCAAGGTCCTGAAGGCGGTCTTGAAGAGGAGGAGCGGCGCGGCGTTACCCGCCGCTCCGGCGCCACCCGAGGTCGCATGGGCGAACGGCGGCCTGGGCAAGGGCGCCATGGAGTTCCTGCTGAAGGCGGCGGTCCGCGCTCCCAGCGGGGACAACGCACAGCCCTGGAAATTCTCCCCGGGGAAAGATGCCGTCGCCTTCGGCATCGACCGGGACGCCGACCATTCCTTTTTCAACGTCCGCCACCTGGCCTCGGTCATTTCCTGCGGCGCGGCCCTGCAGAACGCGGCGATCGCCGCACAGGAATTGGGGCTCTCCGTCCGCATCGAGACAGATTCCGATCTCCCCGGTCCGGATTTTTTCGGGGAAATTCGTTTGGAGCCGGGGGCGTCCGAGGGACATCCCTTGTTTCCCTCCATCTGGCGGCGTCACACCAATCGGAAGATGTATCGCCGCGCCGAGTTGGACTCGAGGCAGCTCGTGGAGCTGGCCGCCGCGGCCGGCGAGGACGGCTTCTCCCGGCTGCGCCTCCTGAGCGGGCAGGGTCAGGTGAATTCCCTGGCGAGGCTGATCTTCAAGGCCGACCGCATCCGGACCGAGCACCCCGAGCTGCATGAGCACCTCTATAAGATGATCCGGTTCTCCCCAGAGGAAGCCGAGCAAAAACTGGACGGCTTTCCGCTGGGCAACCTGGAGGCGGGGACCCTCGGCAACCTCTTTCTCAAGTCCACCCGCTCCTGGAGGGTGATGAACCTGCTCAACAAGTGCGGCCTCTCCCGCGTGGTGCCTTTCCAGAGCTACCTCCTGGCGAAATCCTCCTCCGCGATCGGCCTCCTCTCCGTCCCGGGATTCGAGGCCGGGGATCTGTTCAGGGGCGGGATGGCCCTCCAGCGCGTCTGGCTGACGGCGACGCGATTGGGCCTGGCGATGCAACCGATGGCTTCCTTGTCCCTCTTCTTGCTGCGCTGGCAATTGGAAGGGGAGTCGTCATTTTCGGATCGGCACCGCGCCATGCTGCGGGAGACCTTCGAGGAGTACCAGGAGCTGTTTGCGGACTTGAGCTTCCGGGACAATGCCCAGGTGATGCTGTTTCGGCTGGGCTTCGCCGAGCCGATCCGGCATCCCACCTATCGAAAGGAGATCCGGAGCTTTTTGGCCAGCCATCCCGGAAAGAGCGATCTCGTCCTCGAGGTCGTCGAAAGATTTCGGGAGGCGGAGCGGCGGCGCCCGGAGGAGCGAGGTCTCTCGCCCCAAACGGGGCTGGAAACGAACTCGGACAAGGAGAAACCGTTATGTTCATGAAAAGTCCGCCGCCGTCCGGGAAGGCCGTTCCTGCGGAGTCGCAACCCAAGGGTTCGGGACTGCCTTGGCTGGCCGCGGAGACCCTGCAAATCCTCGCGCTGGACCAGTCGGTCGTAGCCGAGGAGCCCAAGGTCCTGGAGCTCAACCTGAGCTTCTGCCGCCTGGAAATCCGGCAGCTCAGTGTCCCGCTCCTGTTCGGGGAGAGATACCTGATCAAGGCCTACGCCAAGGAGGGCGATTTCGACATCTGGGTCCGGGCCATCCTGAACCGCTGCGACGCGGAGGCGCATACTTACGATTTTTGCTTCTTGGGAATCGAAAACGAGAAGATCCGCACCAAGGATCCCTACGCCTTGGGAGAGATTCTCGAGCTGGATACGACCGAGTCCTTCGCGACCGCCTGCGGGAGGCACCCTTGGTTCATCAGCGAGGGCCTGGTCTTTTCCGTCATCGGGGTCTTCGCCCACGGCTTGGTCTTGAGCGAGAAATTGAACCGGATGAACCTCCTGCAGGTGGGCGAGCACCTCGACCTGGAGATCCATTTCCCCGCGATCGGAAGCGTCATGGTGCATTGTCAGATCGTCCGAACCTATATCCAAGAATCCCATCAAGTCGTCCAGGTGGAGATTAAGAAGATGAGCGACCGCTACCGGCGCCTGCTGAGCCGGCACCTGGGCATGACCCTGAAGGACCATCCTTTGGATCTATTCAAGAATTTGCACCTGCCCGTCCCGGAGTATCGCTACGGCGCCGAGGTGGGCATGGTCTTCGATGAGGCGGACGAACGCGCCTGCCTCGAGCTGCGCAAGCGGGCCTACGTGGGAAAATCGACCTCCAAGCTGGATCCCGATATCGACCCCCTGAAGCTGAAAGACCGCTTCGACGCGCATTCCTTGATCATGACCGTCAAGGTGATGGGGAGGATCGTCGGGACGGGGCGGTTGATCTTCAACAACGGCGACCGGAGACTCAGCGAGGTGGCCCAGTTTTCCGACCTCGAGCCGAAATACTGGCAGGGTGGCTTCGTGGAGGCCTCGCGTTTTGCCACCAACGAGAACTTCCGCCGCGGGGACATCTTTCTCCTCTTGGTTTACCTCACGTATAAGATCGCCCACCAAAGCCATCAGCGTTACGTCATCGTGGAGTGCGAGGAAAACTTGGTTCCCCTGTATATCAAGCTGGGTGCCAGGCCGATGAACCGCACCGTGACGCATCCCATGGAAGGCCTTACGCTCCATCTGGTGGTCTTCGACGTCGCCGAGGTGACCGCGGGAAAGATCGCCTCCAAGCTGAACTGGTTCCTCTTGTGGGCGCCCGCGGTGAACCACCTCATGGATTTGGGCGCCGTGCGCCTGCCTCCGCTCAAGCGTTGGCTGGTGCGCCTCGCCGCGAGGGTCCCCCAGGATGCGAAGCGCAAATGGCTGCGCCGGCTGCGTCTGGCCAAGGCATGAGCCTCGGCGACTCGGGGACGCGCGACGTCCTTCGCGAGCCCGCGCCTCACCGCGGGACCTGGAAGGCCTTGGCTTGGGCCTCCGTGACGCCGGAGTTCCTCCGGATGATATCCGACAATCGCGTTTCGGCGATCCTGCGGCGATCCTCGCGGCTGAAGGCCGGGTCGTTTTCGTACCAAAAACGGTCTCCGTGGCGCAGGGCCTCGAACTGCCGGAGCAGGGCCGCGTGGAGGGTGGGTCCGACGCCGGCGTCCTCGATGTGGTCTTCGGAGAGCGCTCCGATCCAGGGGTCGACGTCGTCGATCGAGGCGTAGACCTCGCGAAACGCCGCCTGCACCTCGGGGTCCGAAGACAATTCCGAAAAATCCGAGACGGCCTCAAGCCCCAAGGCGACGCGCAGGGTGTTGTAGTCGGGGAGGCCGTGGTCGCGGCCCCGCTGCAGATTGAGCGAGGGGAGGTCCAGCCCGCCGGAGCCGGGGGCGCCGAACAGGAAGTTGCGGACCTCCGCGACCACGTGCGAGTCGATCTCCTCCATCGCTTGGGCCATTAGGCCCCGCAGCAGCGGGTCCAGGCCCTGTTCTTTCAAAAGCTCCACGTTGAAAAAGGCGTCCTGCAGCGAGAGATCTCCAGAGGGGAGGCTCTGCCCGTTCTCGTCGAGCAAGGGAATTTCGCTGGTGAGCATCGTGTGGCCGACGCGGAAGAAGGCCGTCGAGAATTCGTTGAGGATGTTGGGGTTGAGCGTCGGGTCATAGCCCCGATAGGGCCCGATGGCCTCCTTCCCTAAGAGCGCCGGCAGAAATTCGTGGAAGGTGATCGACTGCAGGAAGGCCCCCACCCAACGCCTCGCTTCTTGATAAAGGCGCTCGTCGTCCCAATCCGGGTGCCTTTCTTGAAGCTCGGCCGCGAGCCGGTTGTGTTCGCGGACGAAGAGGGTGTGGATGGCGGCGAGGGCGGTCTGTTCGTTGACCCGCAGGTCGCCGGCGACGAAAAAGTCGGAGGAGTTGGAAGGCGCGTTGGCCTGGCTGCCGTCGTTCAAGGGGAGCAGATCGCCCTCGCTCGTCTTGAGCCTTCCGCCGACCCCGCTGCGCAGCCAGGCCGCGCGGGCGGCGTCGGAGCCGTAGACCTGGGAGCCGTCGATCCACGCCGTCAGCGCGTTGACTTGCTGCCGGGGCTTGTCGCTCGACGAGCCGGTCTCGGGATCGAAGACGCTGCGCGAGAAGGCCATCGTCGCCTCGCCGCTGCCCGAGGGGTCGAAAAAGGGATCGCCCAGGGGGATCTCGATCGGGAAGGGGTCGTTCGGGTCGGTCATGCTGAGGTCGAGGTCGTGGTCCAAGAATTGGCCCCAGACGAACATGAAGGCGGAGAGCCCGCGCGCGTTGGGGATGGATTCGTCCTGCGCTACGATGGCGTTGCTGACGGCCCGGGGGTTGGGGCGTTCCGCGCCGCCGGGCTCGGAGACGCCGTCGGCATAGGCCGGCGGGGCCAGGCGCTCGAGGCGGATGCCGGCGCTTCCCCATAGGGTTTGGTGGCGGTTGTTGCCGCTGCCATCGATGCTGCGGGCCTCGGGGGCCTCGGTTTTGTCCGCAGCTTCCGCCTCGGGTCCGGCGTTTTCACGGCCTTCGCCCGCGCCGGCCGAGTCTTGGCCCGAGAGGGCGGCCGCCGATTCCTCAACCGCCGCGGCGCTTTCCGAGGGCGAGTTCCCGCAGTTCGCGACGAACAACAGCAAGAGGGCGCCGAGCCCTCGAAACCATAGATTCCCCTTTGAGATGAGTCGTTTCATGACATCCTCGCATTCTCCGTTTTCCGCGGAGGAGGCCGCCCGTCGCGCTCGGCGACGGGCGGCCCTTCCCCGTAGGAACGGGTGATGAAGTTTAGGTTAGGTAAGGTAGTGAAGGAGGCTAAGCGCCTTGAGGAACTTGTCCGCCGGGAGCCGCGGGACCCTGGGGTCCGCCTTGGCCTCCGCCCGGACCGCCTTGTCGCGGCCCTCCCGCGGGGACGCAGGCGACTTGGCCCTGGATGTCCTGGCAGGTCCCGGAGACGGTTCCGTGCGGGGCCTCGAAGCTGCAGGCCTGATCTTGCGCCGCGCCGCTGCAGGCCGCGGTCGCCTCAGGCGGCGGGCCTTGATTGCCGCCGGGGCAGGCAAGGGCCAGTGCGGGGGTGGCGCCGAGTGTCAGCAAAGCGAGGGCGAGACGGGTGAATTTCATCGTAAACTCCTTGTCGAGGGTTGAGGTTCGTTTTGGGGTGTTACGCGCGTGTCGGGAAAAAACCTTCGGTCCTGCCGGCGCGCAGCATGGCAGGCCCGGTTCCCGCGACTCATTGGGCATGACTTATTGATTAAGGATTTTGATTTTAATCGGTAATTTTGTAGGATCGTCACCTAGATGCAAAGCAGGGTCCTGAAATTTTTATTTTTCGTCGGGTTGACATTCACGGCGGGTTGCGGACAGCAGGCCGTCGGCTTCGAAGATCCTCCCGACTTCAATTCAGAAGCGGAAACCGATACGGGGGCCGAACCCGAAGCGCCCGGCGAGGAGTTTCCGAAATTCATTTTTGAAGAAGTGAGCGATGGGGTTGGTTCGGAGTTGATCGACCTGCAACAGCTCCCGGACGGCCGGTGGTTGGTCGCCTCCAGGGCCGGAGAGCTCTTCCTGCTCACGGAAGAGCTTCTCGTCATCGACGACGCGCGGATTGACGGCGTCGACGTCGCGAACGACTTCGGTCTTCAAAACATCGAGCTTTCACCGGACTTTTCCAATACCGGAGAAGTTTACGTCTATTTTACTCCAGGGTTCCCGGATCCTTCGCCGCCCTGCGATGTGCGGCGCTGCGCCCGCCTCGAAAAGTTGGAGCTCGAGCTGGGCGCCGAAATCGAGATCCGGCGCCGGGAAAAAGTACTCGACGTGCCGGGTGTCACCACCCAGATTGGGCATTACGGCGGCGGCATGGCCTTCCTCGGGAAAGATTTGTTCTTGGCGACCGGGGACAGCGGCACCAGCCCGATCGCGCCCGGAGATCCCCAGGACGACGGCTCCCTGCTCGGGAAGCTGCTGCACCTCGGCCCCTCGGGATCCGTGGAGGTTTACGCGAAAGGGCTCCGGAATCCCTTCACCATGACGGCCGGAAACGGCGGCCTTTTTATCGCCAACGTCGGCGCCAAGACCTTCGAAGAGATCAATTTTGCGAAGCGGCCCGGCCTGAACTTCGGTTGGCCCTGGAACGAAGGCCCGACCGACGTACCCGGCATCACCGGTCCCATCCACGGATATGCCTTTCAGGACACTTCCTTTATCGATCAAGACCCGGAAGGGGAGCCGGTCGATGCGAAGACCGTGATCGCAGGCGTTTTTTATCAAGGTCCAGCCTACCAAGGAGCCTTGGACCACAGCCTGCTCTACGGAGAATTTTTCGCCGGTTGGGTGAGGGCGCTGCAGTTCGACCTGTCGGGAGAGATAGTCCACGATCGGCATGTGGCTCATTTCACGGGGATCACGGCGATGAAGGTCGGCCGGGACGGCGCGATCTACGCCGTCTCGCTATTTGGTTCGCCGCGAATTTTGAGGCTCAGGGATTTGTGAGGGTCTTCCTACCACCAGGTCAAGGCCAGGGAAAATCGATAATACAGAAAAAATAGCGGGTTGAAGACGAGGCGGGCGATGGAGGACAGATTTCCCTCCTTGAGTTGTCGGAAGGGGATCCCGGAATCGGTGTTTTTCAATATCTCTCGGTCCCGCACCTTGCGGCGGCTCAGGTTGGTCTTTCGTTTTTTCATGATGAAGCGCCAATTGGCGCCGACCCAGAGGTAGGCCCGCCACTTGTCTAGAAACGAGCCGCGCTGCCTGCAAATCACGAAGCCCCAGGCGATCAGCTCCGCCAACAACTGCGAGGGCAGCAGCAGGAGCAGCGTCGGCCACTTCAGATTTTTCAAGAGCATCAGGTAGCGGTTTCGCTCGTGCAGAAAGATTTTTTGGGGGAAAACGCGGAATCGGTAATCATGATAGACGATGCTCGTCGGAGCGAACACGCAGGTGTGCCCCGAGAGCCGCGCCCTCCAGGAGAGATCGGTGACCTCCATGTAGAGAAACATGTCCTCGTCGAAGCCGCCCAGGCTATCGAACAGCTCCCGGCGCACCGCCAGCGCCGCTCCGGAGACGGCGCCGACCTCTTCCGGGCGGTCCAAGGATTCCTTCCTGTCTCCCAGGCCTCGGCAGAGGGTGATGCCGGTGAAGTGGACCGAGTTGCCGCAGGCGTTGATGCGGTCGGGGCGATGGGTCAAAAGGATTTTGGGGGTGGAGAGGCCGACCTTGGCGTCGGCCCGCAAGGGGGCCAGCAGGCCTTCCAGCCAGCCCTTTTCCACCCGGGTGTCGGGATTGAGGAAGACGATAAAATCTTTCTCGCCGTAACGGGCCCCCAAGTTGCAACCGGCGCCGAAACCGAGGTTGTCCCCCGACCGAATGAGCCGCGCTTGGGGAAATTGTTTGGCGATGGCCTCGCCGCTGCCGTCGGAAGAGTCGTTGTCCACGACCCACACGGCGCAGGTCTCGGGCAGGGACGCGAAGACGGAGGCCAGGCAGTCCAGCACCTTGGCCCCGGCGTTGTAGTTGACGATGACGATGTCGCAGGTTTGTTTGTTTTCCCTCATGGAGGCCGGTACCTTCCTTTCTCTACCCTTTTCTTGCCTTGAGGATCCAGCTTCTTTTGATTAAAGCCTTCCGTCATGGGTGGGAAAATTCCCGTAGTGCAATGCATCGATGTGGAGCCGGACCGGCGCCGGTTGAATCCCCAAAGACCTTTGGCCTGGCGGGGCTGCGAGCGGACCTACGAGCTGTCCCGCCTCTGGCGCGAGCAATGGGAGCAGGCCACCGGGGCGCCGGCGCATTTTTCCTGGTATTTCCGCATGGACCCGCAGGTCGAGCGGGTTTACGGCTCGGCGACCTGGATCGTCGACCGCTATCCCGAGATGGTCGAGGACTTGCGCCGCCGTGGGGACGAGATCGGGCTGCACGTCCATTTCTACCGCTGGGACCCGGAGCGCCGTCATTGGGTCGTCGACCACGGCAATACGCGCTGGGTGGAGCATTGTTTGGCGAGCTCCTTGGCGGCCTTCCGCCGCGCCTTGGGCCGGCCTTGCGAATCCTTCCGCGGCGGTGACGCCTGGATGAGCCAGGAGGCGGCCGCCCAGTTGGAGGCCTCCGGCGTGCGTTTCGATTTGACCCTGGAGCCGGGTCAGGAAGGTTATCGCGGGCTGAGGCGATGGGAGCGACATTCGGGTTGGATACCGGATTTGCGCGGCATGCCCCAGAGGCCTTACCTGCCGAGTCGAGCCGATTTCAAAAAGCCGGATCCGGATCGCCGGGAAGGGATGTGGATGATCCCGGTGAGTCGGGGGGAGGCCGTCGGCTTGCCCGGCTTGGCCTTTCGGCTTTACCGTCTTCTGATCCACGGAATTCGTTTGGAGCGGCCGTGGATTACTTTGTATCTCTTTCAGGAGCCCCTCCTGTTTCGCCAAGTCGTGGACCGCCTCTTGGCCTCGATGGAGTTCCCGTACCTCGTCTTGCTGAACCACTCCCAGGCCGTGCTGCGGCCTTACTTCCTGCGCAACATCAAAAAAAACTTGAACTACCTCCTGTCCCGCCCGCGGGCGAGGGACTTCGTTCTTTCCACACCGCAAGAGGCCATGGCGTCTTTAAAGATAATACCTGGCATAAACGGCGTAGGAAGCCGCGATTAGGGCGACTAACGCCGTCAAGACGACGAGCTTGCCCAGGGTCCCGCCGAAGTCGGAGTCCACCTGGATT
>SZOV01000054.1 GCA_030263375.1 Deltaproteobacteria bacterium PRO3 | reverse complement strand
CAGGACGAGGTCGATGCGCGAGGTCTCGGGCTGACCCTCGACCGTGATATGGAGCCCCGGCGGCTGCTCCTGTCCCGGCGGCGGCTGGTTGTCGGGGTTGGCCGCGCCGCAGTTTTCCGGCAGGGCGTCGAGCTTGCCGACGAAGCGCGCGGTGAGCGCGCCGCCCGCGAGGATGTCGTTGAGCGGCACCAAGGGAGAAAAATCCCCCGGCAGGGTGACGCCGAAGACCAGCGTCAGGGAAAGATCGTTGCGGTCGAGGGGCTTGCCCTGCTCCGGAATGGAATTGAGGTTGCCGGTCGCCGTCACCGGGCCCGTTTGCAGGCGGATCCCGCCGATGACGGTCTCGCCCTCGAGTAGCCGCTCGGTCGTTCCCTTTTGCAGGACCTCGAGGGTGAATTGCATGCCTTCGATGGCCAACTCGCCCGAGGCCGGATCCAGGCGCCCCGCGGCCCGGCTGCCGTGCACCCCGCCGAAGCGCAGGTCCGCGCTGTTGCTCAGACGGGTCAGGATGATGTCGGGAAATTTCTCGCCGAGGATCGCGACCTCCTCGCCGTTCACCTGGATGGGGATGCTGGGAATCGCGATGGGGTTGGCATCCAAGACCTCCAAGGCCTCGCTCGCGGGCTTGGCGCTGACCTTGAGCTGGAGCATGGACTGGAAGTTGACGAAGCACTCGGTGCCGCCGTCGCCGGGGCCCGGCGCGCCCGGTGCGGGCGGCTGAGGCTCTTCCAAGATCTGCGGATTGGAATTGGACTCGCAGGCCGACAGGGCCAGGATCCAAAGGATCCCCGCCACGGCGCAACGCCCCGCGCTCTGCACGAATCGCATCGACATATCTAGCCCCCGGAAGGCTATCAATTCTGTTGAAAAGAATTTCATTTCCGCCGGAATAAATCCGGCTTCATCCACCGCCCAAGAATCCTTCGGATTTTCGGGACCCGCCCATCCGCCTGCGGCGGCTGGGCCCGAAACCGGTGACTTTTCAACAGACAGCCCGGAGCCGTTCCCCCTTGTCCCACGGCCGGCCCCGAAGTCATGGACTTATCTAAAGAAATTTTCGTCGGCCCGCGCCAAGAGTTGCGGGGTGAAACGCGGAAAAACCCGCGAGGAAATGTAAGAATTTCCTTAGATTTTTCCGGGAAATTTCTGGGATAATGCCCCTTGTCCAAGGAATAAAAAGGAGGCCCGCCATGACCTACGTCGTCACGGAGCATTGCGTTAAATGCAAGTACACCGACTGCGCCGTCGTCTGCCCCGTCGAGGCCTTCCACGAGGGCCCGGAGATGCTCTACATCAATCCGGCCACCTGCATCGACTGCAACCTCTGCGTCGCCGAGTGCCCCGTCGAGGCGATCTACGCCGAGTCGGAGGTCCCGAAGAAGTACCAGGCCTGGATCGAGGTCAACGCCAAGGAATGCGAAAAATACCCCACCATCGCCGAAAAGAAACCCGCCCTCCCCGGCGCCCTGACCTTGGAGCAGTGGAAGGAAATCGACGCGAAGCGGGAGGCGGGCGGGTAGTAACTTGATAATAATATTGTGATCCGAACCCGACGCGCCTAAAGCCTTTTCCCACTCGATTCAAGGCGGAGGAGACTGTTCTATTAACGCACGACCGGACCGAAATCGGGCACCATCAACTCCGAAAAACCCAATATTGACTCTCATAGGCCGGGGCATTTATTCCGAATTGGTTTTAGCGGCAAAGGGGAAAAATCCCGCATTGCAATCCCCGAATAAACTGGGCATTTTTGCAAATTTGAAAAAGGAGAAAAAAACCATTCTTACTGATTTTATTCTTGGTTATCGCTGATTACATTAGGACAAACGTCATGACCATCAATGCCGTAGAGACTATTAAACCTCACATCATTGAATTTAACCGTATTACCGCAGGCATTGCCATCTAAAAATATTCCAATGGGATTATTTTGACTGATATTTTCCGTAATGCTGTTTTCATCTCCGAATACTTTCACACCGCTCCCCTCTGAAACTTGCTTAATAGTATTTCTATAAACCTCGTTTTTTCCAGAAGTGGGAGAAAGGTAAATAAACGCCCCTGTCATCACGTTGTTTCTTATATGATTGTTGCTACTCGAGGAGATCACGACGCCATGATTCAAACCCGTTCCTTCGAAAGTGGAATTCTCCACTGAATTATCGCTCCCATTTCTAATGCTAATATAACCGTCATCATGATATAATCCATAAAATCTAGTGGATAACACCTTT
This sequence comes from Deltaproteobacteria bacterium PRO3, assembly GCA_030263375.1. Lineage (NCBI taxonomy): Bacteria > Deltaproteobacteria > Deltaproteobacteria bacterium PRO3. The sequence goes on along the minus strand of SZOV01000054.1, from coordinate 20,878 downwards.
GAATACCGACTATTATCAATAACCAGGCCCTCTCCGTATTCGCCGCCTATTACCATGTTTTTAACGGTGTTCTTTTCTCCACCATTAATTCTGACGATCGCACTCCCACTTGAAAAAACATTCAACCCGACAAGTGTTGCATTTGACACATTGTCAAACAAAACGGAATTTCCAATGGTTGCGTTGTTTAAACTCACGCCTTCGGCCAATATTTCGATCGGCAACGAATCTGTATTTGCCCCAATAAACAATTTGGCTTTTTCATAACTCCCTGGACAGATCTTGACACTCTGTCGGACAGTGACCGTATCATTATTTTTTAACGGAATAATTTTGGAATTAAAATCATCGCAATCGATATCTGCATAAAATCCATCTCCATCGGCGTCTATTTGGGAGGGATCCTTCATCCCTCCGTCGGGAGGAACATCACCGGAGTCAGATCCACCATAGCCGTCGTTAAGATCATCTCCTCCGCAACCCGCAATCGACAATAAACCCCAAGGAGAAAATAACCATGGGGATTGTTTCTGCCATTCTTTCTCTGAAGAACTCACCGAAAAGGCATCCCTCAATATTTGATTCCGAGAAACCGGAAGATAATTGTCATGTAAAACTCGAGGGTCATCTTCCCTAACCGGCAGATTTTCGGCGGAGAAAACACTATCGATGATTGAGTAGATTCTGAAAGAGACGTCTCGAAGGATGGATCGAATATCCATTGTGCACCCCTTTGATTAATTGAAGAAGCTAACTCACCCGGTAAGGTCTCATCGTTGGTTCTAATATCAAGTTGCTGTATTTTTTCAAAAAATAAATCCTCGGATTGCCTTGAGTAGCCTTAGATAAGAAATAAATAAAAAATCCCCCGCCGCTGGCGCGACGGGGGATTTAGGATCTACTTCTTTCTAAATGTTAATTGCAGCTCGCGCCGTCCTTGCACATCCGGCCTTGGATGGCCAAGTAGATGCGGCTGTTGTCCATGAAGACCGGCGTGTCCGCCTCGACCGAGCGGGGCTTGAACTGCCCGACGCCGACCACCACGACGTCGTAGATATCTTCACTTCCGGGCCTCAGAGAAAGGGGCTTGCCTTGGAGGTATTTTCCGTCGGAGGTGAGGTAACATTTCATATGCGGATGCTCCGCGGGGTCATCCGGGCAGGGATCTCCCAGGCGATCGGCGCGGCTCGCTACACTGAGGTCGCTGCGGCTGATTCTGGGATCCGGCACCAGGAGTAAATCGCCGTCCTCCTTCTTGTCGAGGATCAGCGTCGTCAAGGAAAGATCCAAGGTGGTGTCGAGAATATTGTCGTTCGGATAACCCAGGCCGGGGTTGCTGGGGGGCCAGACGCCGCCTACGTTCCCGTGGTATGGATTCTGGATGCGCAACTTAAGGTTGGGAATCGTCATGTTCCCGGTCTCCTCGTCGTAGACACCCTCACTATTCTCACTGACACCGATATTGAAGTAGAAGAAGGCGCAGTCTCCGGCTTGGTAGGCCACGTTGATCGGGTCCGGCTCGTTGCACATCGACGAATCGTCGCCCGGGACCAGACCGGAGCCCTGGGCATTAAAGATGCGAAGGGCTGAACGGCGCTGGGCGAGCGTGGCGGTGAGCGGGTCGAAATCGATCGGAATGATTTCCACCGGCTGCACCTCTTCCTCGTTAATATCACTAAACTCTAAGGTCTGCGGTTGCGGAGCCTGATCTTCCAGTCCTGGCTGTCTAAAATCGAGCGACTCGACCGGCTTGGTCTGCAGCGCGTTGTCGATGAAGGCGACCAAGAAGTCGATCTTCAACTTGTAGGTGCCGAGGATGGGATCGACGCCGACCGTTCCCTCGAGATCGAAGGTCAAATCGGTCTGCGCCGTTGAACCCGCCTTGGTCAGGTGAACGATCAATTTACCCTTGTCCACGGCGCCGGAGGCGCTGGGATTGTAGGCGATGCTGAAGGCGGTCGTGCCGGGCGAGTCGACCGTGCCCGGGCCCACCGTGGTGGCCGCGGGTCCGGTGACCGTGAAGGCCGGGCCCTCCTCCACCGTGATGGCGAGGTTCTGCCAGGTGTCGCCGCTGGTGTTTTTCACGACGAATTCCTGGGTGAAGGGCTTGGGATCGCTGTCCTTCAGGGAAAATTTAACCAGACCTTTGTTGCGGATGTTTTTCTTGGAAACGACGCCCGCCTTCACCTTCGAGATGCTGAGCGAGTCGCGACTGTCGGGCTCGGCCTTGCCCTTCAAGCCCAGGGCAAAGCTCTTGCCGTCATCGTACTCGATTACCAGCGAGCCGGTGTCGCCCGGCGCCGTCGGCGTCGCGGCCGGCGTGGCCGCGGGGGTCGCCGCGGGAGTGGCCTCCGGGGCCGCTCCGCCGGTCGGGGCGGTGAAGTTGTAAGGGACGTACATCAGCGGGAAGCTGATCTTCGCGTCCGGACTCCCGGCGGGCAGCTTGCATACGCCGCTCAAGAATTGCTTGCCGGCCACCGTCACGGTCTCGCAGCTGGCGCCACCCGAGACGCTGATCGAGCCGCGCACGAACTCGCTGCCGCCGCTGCAGAGCGGATCCTTGCCGTCGACGTCGGTATCGGCGGGCTGGCCGATCTTGAGCTTGCGCTCGCCCTCGGCCTTGTTGGTAATGGTGATCAGCTTGGTCAGGGCGCCGCGGTTGGAGGCCTCGGAACAATCCAAAATGGTCTTGCCGCCGGAATTGGTGACCAGGACGAGGGTCGAGCCGAAGTCGACCGAGCCGACGTTGGCCGCCGAGCCATCGGAGATCGCGAACTCGCTGGGGCCGCCGCCGGAGCCGGAACCGCCGCCGGGCGTGCCGCCGCCGCCCGCGGTGCAGTTCTCGGGCAGCTGGTCCAAGGTGCCGTCGAGAGTCGCCGTCAGGGCGCCGCCGCCGATCGGGCCGGACAACAAGCCCGCGCTGGTCGGGACCGTCATCCCGGCAACCAACTTGAGACTCTTATCGGACTTGTCGAGCGGTTTTCCGGTCTCTTCGATCGGGTCGTGATTTCCCGTGGCGGTGATGGATTCGGTGGTGAAGGTCACCGCCGGAAAGTTGTCGACCGTGCCAAGCTCGTTAGTCGTCCCCTTGGCAACGATCTTGATGAAAAACTTAAAGCCGCTGATCTCGATTTTTCCCGTGGCCGGATCATAGGTGCCCGTACCCTTGTTGCCGGAGATCTTGCCGTTGACCAATAGGTCCGCTTGGGTGCTGAGCGAGGTGAGCAAAATGTCGGGGAAAGTTTCCCCTTCCATGGTCAGGTTGTTGCCGCTGACCTTGATCGGGATCGGATCGATGTCGACCGGTTTGGCGTCGAGCTTGACGGTGGCCGTCGAGTCGACCTTCAACTGCATCGTCCCGTTGAAGTTGACGACGCAGTCGTTCGACCCGCCCGGGGGCGGGTTGGTGCCGGGGTTGGCGCCGGGAGGAGGGTTGTCGCTGGGATCGACCAGGGTGAAGGGCTTGTCCGCGCCGCCGCAGGCGACCAGAAACTGGCCGACCAACAGCATCACGAAAGTCGATCGAAAGAAACGTTTTCGCAGGGCTGAAAACGTCATGGGCTTACCTCCCTAGAGTGCGTTCACGCGGTTACTATTGCCCCTCGGTTTCTGTAAAGTTCAAACCCACATAGGCCAGAATATCGAGATACAGCCGGCTGTCGTCGATGAAGACGGCTGGGATATGCGAGAGCGTCGACGGGTCGTTCGGGTCGATCTTGCCGATATCCAGCGAATCGATGCCGAAATCGGGCAGGAGCGGCGTGGGATTGCCCGAGGCGTCGGCCTTGCCGGCGAACTCTTCCGGAATCGGAATCATGATCTCGTTGAAACGCTCGCAGGGGCTTGCCAAGGCACCGGTCAAGGTGGTGTTCCAGTCGTCTGCCAGGGTGCTGTCGGACTTACCCGTGTTGTTCTCGAGCACCTGAATCGAGGAGATGAAGATCGGGTTCGTCTCGCTCAGGGTGTTGGGCACCAGGCGCAACTGGATCTTGGTCTTCTCCGGCGGATTCGGGTTGGTCAGGAAATCCGCTGCGGAGGCCACGCGCTTGAAGCCCTTGATCTCGCCGTGGGCCATCAGGTTGACTTTGATGCGGTAGAGCGGCTTGGGATTGTCCGCGTTTTCCACCGTGACGTCCTGATAGGAGACGATATTGCCGTTCTTGGCCGGAATCTTGACGATGCTCGCGGCCGGGCATTCCTCACCCGAAGCCAGGTTCTCGATGGGCACGAGGGTCTTCACCTCCGGCCCCACTTTGCAAAGACCCTTGGCCTCGAGGGTGGGATTGTAAGTGGTCGGGATGACCTTTTCGCAGTAGGTCTTTACGCCGCCCATGCTTTCCGGCACCGGGGCCGTGCGGTAGACCGCCAGCTCGATGTTCGGCAGGGTCAGTCGGAAATAACGGCCTTTGGGATCGACGATAGAATTTTCCCCGGGACCGCGTCCGGGCGTGGTGTCCGGCGTGGGGCTGGGTTGGGGCGTCGCGCCGGGCGCAGGCTTCTGCACGACGGTTTGGGCCATCAGCTGAACTTCTTCCTGAGTGAGGAAGGTCAGCATCGGAGAGACCCGCTTGTCGCTGCGCACGCGGAGCAACAGGGGCACCTGCTTGTCGAGGTCGTCCTTGCGACCGTCGAGGTTGGCGTCGATGTCGTTGGCCAAGCGGCTGTCGTTGCCGCCCTGCGGAGCCAGGGACTTGTTGGGCGTGATCTTGTTGGTCGAATAGAAGTTGGCGTCGACGTCCAAGTCGATCAAGCCGGCCAGGTTGGCCGCCGAGAAGATCTGGCTGAACACGTCCTCGCCCAAGCCGATCGCGACCTGGTGGTTCTCGGTGGTGTTGTTGGTCGTGGGCTCCGGCTCGCCCGGCGCGGCCCAGCGCGAGACGGCGGCGATGATGCCGTCGCTGAAGTCCGAGGCCAGCTTGGTCAGGGCGCTGGGGCCTGGGTTGAAGCGCAGCGGGGCGTTGACGATGTGGATGCCGTCGGAGTCGAAACGGATGTCGCCCTTCAAAATATTATAGGCGATGTCCAAGGCCACCGATTTCCCGAAGAGATTGAATTGGAACGGCAGACGGAAGATGTTTTGGTTATAACCGGTCAACTTTTCCAGATCCGCGACCGCCTTGCCGAGCGCACCGGAATTCGTATTGTTAAGACCCTCTTCCACGCCGCATAAGAGCGTGCCCTGAAGGATATTATTGAACTGCGTAAGCAGCAGACCCTGCTGCCAGTCGAGCAGCTCCAAGCCCGCGGCCAATGGGTTTCGGCTGCTGTCGACGTAAAGCGGACGTCCCAAGGGACCGTCGCCCACGATATCGATGAGCTTCACGTCGGGGATTTTGACCAGGTCCAGTTCCTTAAAGCCGCGGCTCTTCTCGATGAAGCGGAGTCCCACCTTGATGTCCAAGCGCGCGATCGTGAACCGAATGGGGATGAATCCGAGATCCTTGCCATTGAAGGTATTTCCGCTATCCACGGCGGCGCGAAGGTCGGCGTCCCCGTGCATGCCGTTGATGCGCAGCCCCAGATGCAACATGCCGTCGCTGGCCGTGGTGATCTCGGTGACCTCGATCGCGGGGTTCTCTTCCGAGGGATTGTCCGGACCTAAGGTGAAGCTATCCTCGAGGAAGTTGATGGTCGTATCGCCGTTGCTGCTGGTCGGCGTATCCGTCTCGCGGCAGGTATAGCCAGGGGTGTTGTCGGTCTTCTTGAACGTCGCCATGATCAGGTCTTTGGTCTTAGGCCGGTTCAAAAACTTCACCAACAAGTCTTTCACAGGGCCCTCGACGAGGCGCTTGTCGACTTCAAGGTTCAGCCCGCGGTGGGTGAAGGTATCGGCGCCGGCGATCTGCCCGTTTTCCGCCAGCTTCATCGGAACGCCGTAGGCCAAGGCCCCCGCGACGTAGGACGAGGACTTCGTCTGCTCGTTGCTGGGCCGGATCTGGTCCACCGAATTGATCTCGTAGATATTGATCCCGAAGCGCGGCTCGAGCTTGACGGTGAAAATACCCTGCGTCGCGTCGTAGAGGACCTTGTCGTTGCCGACGATCTTGGTTCCGTTGAGGTAGACGTCGGGCGTGAAACCCAGCTGGCCGGTCTTGCAGGTGTCGCCGATCGAAGGCAGGGTCGCGCCTCCGCCGGCGCTTCCGGTGACCTTGCTGGGCACGAAGGTGTAGCAGAATTGCAGGTCGACCGTCTGGCCGCTTTCGGCGCTCTGCGCCACCACGCCGTCCTTCTCCGGCTTGATCAGCTTGATCCGCGGGCCGCCGTCGGCGTTGAAGATCGTGAAGGTCACCACCGAGGGTTCCGGAGCCGCGTCGCCGAGCAGCTGGTCGAGGGCCGGGCTGCGGGCGGTCACCTTGATCTTGTTGACGCCCTGGTGCAGGGGCACGACGCCGGTGAAAAAGACGTCGCTGCCCTCTTCGCTGGGCAGAGCCACGACCGAGGATTGCAGCTCGTCGTTCTCGTTGGAGTCGTCAAACTTGACCTGGATGCCGGCCCCGCCCGCGGTGAGCAGTTTCACCTTCACGTTGAGGAAGTCGGAGGCGATGACGGCGTTGTTCTCGACCGGATCGGTCTCATGGCCGGCCTCGGCCAGCTTGTTGATGGGGCTGGGCACGGCGTTGACAAATTCGATCTCGGGGGCCTCGATGCGCGTCCCGTTGACCATGATGGAAGCCAGCTCGTTGCCGGCGCCCTCGTTGATGACGCGGAAGGCGCTGACCACGATGGTGAACTTGCCGGCGCCGGTCAGGCCGACGGCCGCGGAAAATTTGCCGATGTTGGGATCGGTGGTCGCCTGGACGTCGCCGGGCATGATCGGAATCTCGGCGGAGGCGCCGCCGCCCGAGTTGTTGAAGACGCTGACGACGATGACGGGGTCGTTGGGACCGAACACCGCGAGCTGATTCAAGTCGATCTTGCCGATCACGTCGACGCCGGGATGGACGGTCTCGAAACCGGTCTCGGGCGAGTCGAGGCAGAGGAAGGTGCTGGTGGGGTCGCAGCCGGCCTCGGCCGACTCGAGCGCCATCACGCGGTATTGGACGGTCGAGCCGTCCGGGGCCCGTTCGGTTCGCGCCTTCGGGGCGCCGGGCTTCACGTAGAGGATCGGCGCGGTGCGGCCGAGCAGGGTGTTGTAGAAACCGTGGCCGTTGCCGCCGAGGCTCTGCGAGGGGTCGACCTGATAGGTCTGGTAGATGCGCTCCTTCAGCGGGTCGCTGAACTCGTCATAGGCCTCTTTGCCGTTGAAGAAGTTTTCCGCGGTGTTGGGCCCGACGCCGGCGTCTTCGGTGTTTTTCGCGTCTTGGGAGCCGGGGGGAGGAACATTTTCGTGGATATTGGGCTGGATGTCGGCGGGGGAACTCGGGGAGCTGGGGTTGGCCTGGACGTCGACTTCGTCGTCTTTCCCCGAGCCGCAGGCCGACAAGGAAATCAGGGCCATCAATGTCACCGCCACCAGCGCCGAATTTCTATTTCGCAGATTCATTACCGAACTCCCCTGCAACGAGAATCTCTGGACGTGCCTCTCCTAAAGGTCTTCTCGGTGCCTTCCAAGCAAAGTTGCTAAAGGTTTACAAGGATTTTACGTGGAATTTCGGGGGGTTATTGCGCGGTGCGTTGATATTTCCCACGCAGCCGGAAAAAAGCGGGGCTTGGGAATATCGTCCCTGAAATGGAGTGCTTCCGTTGGGCGGCCAAAAGGCTATATTTTTCGAGAAAAACGCTTAGAACCTGCCTCCGACCAAGACGCTACCCCCGCCAGGATTGATGCCGACGTTGAAGTGAATGTCTTCGACCAATGCCGTCGACTTATCCTTCTTGCCTCCGGCGGTCTTGGAGCCGGCATCCGCCTTCGGAACGAAGAGCGGCTGCAAAAGCCTCGTCACGCCCCAGCTCAACAATGCCCCGCTCGAGGCGGACATGACGTACTCATTCTCGATATCAGTCATGTTTTGGGGACCCGCATCGATACCCGACTTGAAATACTCGCTTTTGCGTCCATGAAAACTACAACGGAACAAGGTGCCGGAATCGCCGCAAGACCCACCCGACAGTGGCGCGGAGAATAAGAATCCCAATAAGCCAAGTCCCGTCGCGACCCCGCTTGTTGCGAAAAACCGAGTCAGATCCGGGTCGCTGATATCGCCCGCAATGCCCGATGCATCGATGGCCGACAAGGCAAACTCGGCCGGAAACAGCTTCAAGTTGAGCTTGCCGGCTCTGCCGGAGAAATCCGTAACCGAACCGGGATCCTTGACGAATTCTTCAATAGTCTGATTGACGGGCGGGTCCGCCTTCGCGGTCGCCGCGCGGTAGATATTGGCTCCTAAGAGCAAGGCATCTCCGCCCAACATCAGGCCACGCAATATCCAGGAATCATCACGGCGCCAGATTTCCCCGCGCAATTGAGCGTTTCGCGCCATGAAAAAGCCATCCTGGAGGCTGTAAAGGAGCAGCCCCGTCGAAACCGTGTCGAATTGCTGCTGGCTGGCCGGGATGCCGAGGGGCCAAAAAGTGCCGAAGAAAACCTGCGTATTCGCGAAGGCCGGGATATCCTCGCGCCGGTTGAAATTGATCATCTGCCCGGTCCAGAGGTTACCGATCTTGGCAACACCCTCTCCGGGACGGAACGGCTTGGAAAGGTCCTCACGGGTCTCCCGCTCGGGCATCCCGTTGATGTAGTACCTGCCGGAGACGCCGAACCAACGCAGCGGGCTGCGCGCGAACATCGCGCTCGTGGTCGCCAGGGGATTCGATTCATTGCCTCCGGGAGTGGCGAGGAGATTCTGGTTGTTCCCCAAGGTGATAAAAGTCTCTTGGTGGTTAAAAAAGGAGCTGAATCCCAGCTCAAAACGGCCCGCGATCGGAATATTGATGTCGCTCTCGCGGAAGAGGTGGAGGCGGACCAAGGGCCCGGGCGCCTCGATGCCGCTCTTTTGTCCGGCATGGTTGGCAACTCCGGTCAACTCGAGGCCCAAACCGGAGCGTTCGTGCGAAGCCGAGTAGGGATTGACCAATCCGAAATCCAGACCGATGCGATAACCGTCGCCGGGCTTGAAATCGTCGCCGGGGATCCCCCGGGCCTCGAACATGCCGCCGTTCAGGCGCACCATCCCGACCCACTTCCCCATCGGGAAGTCCACGGTCGGCTTCAAGGTGAAATAAGATTTTTCCGCGGCCAAGGCAGAGAGCGGAATGCCCGCGGCATCGAAAATCGCGAGGGGAACGCTGTCGTTTTGGAACTCCAGACCGACGGCCAGCGTTTTTTTCGGATCAATCTCCACGGGCTTGCCGCCTTCGGCGCCCTTGTCCCCTTTCCCCTCCTTGGGTTTTTCGGCGACCGGATCGGCGGGCGCGGCCGGCAGGTTTTCTTTAAGTTTTTTCGCCTGGTCGACGTTTCCCTCGGCCTGGAATTGCCCCAGGATCCGGTGCATGTTTTTCAATACGACGGTATTGACGGGATCCGCCTTGAACTCCGAACTCGCGGCCCACTCATCCACTGCCGCCTTCAATTTCTGCGGGCTCACCTCGGAATCGCGGTTCATGAAACGCGTGAATAGATCCAGAACAGCGTACAACTTGTAATTGTTGACGCGAAAATCGCGGTCCTCTTCCCACTTTTTCTGGAGGTGCGCGGGATCGGAGGCATTCGTGGGGTCGAGGAAGAATTCGGAGTTCTTCAGGTATTGCTTGCGTTCTTCTTTGGGATCGACGCTGGGCGAAACGCCACCGCTGCCGACCGGTTTGACGCCATTAGGCGGGCTCATGGGACCTCCGAGTCAATGCGACGGGGAGGTCACCAAGGAGGAGTACACCCCTGATGATCTTGTGCCCCCATCATCTGAAAAACTTCTCGGAACAAACGGCGGAAGGTTGCTAAGATCTTTCGGAAATGACTTGGGAAATCAGCAGGTTATGGCACGGCATGTCATGACGAAGGAGCGATTATTGTTGTTATTTTCCGCCGGCTTATCGGTAACGCCTCTCGCAAAGATCATTGCGGCTGCAAGGGCGATAATGTCGCCCGCACCAAGGCGTAAGCCAGCATCCCCAAATTGATATCCAAGGTCACCATCCCGGTGATTCCGGAGGCGGCCCCTTCCGGAATAATGTGCATCGCCGCGCCGATCCGGGCCAGCGAGGTCCCGATACGGAAGGAATGATCGCCCGAATTCCCAAAAAAGGTCCCTAGCCCAAGGTCAGCCGAAAATCCGAAGAAGAAGTGGTTGCCGGAGGGCCCCAGGTCCACCATTCCCAAAGGAACCCCGATCCGAAGGTTCCCAAATACTTGGGGGGCGCCATCTGTCCGGCGTTCCCGAAAGAATACCAAATTCAAGGAAGGCCGACCGCCGAAATGATGGGCGCGGCTCTCCGGTTCGTTGAGGTAGAACAAGTCAACCCCGCCCCCCACGCTGCCACCGGGAGGAATGATGGAAAATCCCAATTCCACACCGCCGATGAAACTTGGGGTACGGCTGCCGAAGGCTGCGCCCAATACCCCGCCCAGATCTAAGACGGTACCGCCGTAGGCGGCATCGGCAGGATTCATCTCGCGGGAAGCCGCGGCAGCGGAAGGATTGGCGATCGGGGGCGTCATAAAAACTCCTTGAACTCTTAGCGTTGAAAAATTTCTACCTTCCAGTTCCCTCGAACTAAAAAGTCCCGCCGACGGTCCCCATCAAATAGCTCTGGCCGTCGGTGTGAAGGCCCAAGGAAAGCCGCGGCGCCAAGCCGGCGGCGGGCGCGGACCCTTCGCTTCCCTCCCTGGAGCGTCGCCCCCTCGTCTCGGCGTCGCGCAGGCGTTCAGCCTCGGCATAGCGCCCGCTTAGGCCGATATAATCGATGATCCCGCTCGCACCGTAGGTGAGCAGCATGCCGCCCCAAGAGAGCCTGGCGTAGTGCCAACGTTGCGCGTCAAAGGAATACGGCGACCCCTCGATCGTCGTCCCGGGAGGAGGGGCGACGTTTCCAAGGATGCTCGCCTGCAAAAAGTTGTTCTGAATACCGCTGCCGTCGCCGCTCGAAAAGGCGAGCCCAAATCCGAGCAGGGCCAGGGCCGTATGGGCGCCCAAGTAATGGACGCGGGCCCAAATGTCGCCCGAGCGGACGGCTCGGGCGCGATCGCCGAAAACTCCGAAGGCGCCGAGCAAGCCCAGCGCGTCCCTTCCCAAAATGATCGGCAACGCGATGCTGGAGGCATGGGTCTGGATCGTGGGGATGCCCAAGCTTTGCCGTTCGTTCGCCAGCACAATGCCGGTATGAACCCCCGCTTCCGCCAGCAGGGCGCCGCTCAGCAGGATCCGCTCGACGGTGCCGCCGTGTTGCAAATCCCGGCGAATGTTGTTCGCCAAGTTTCCGTTGGCCACACCCAGGCTTAGGCCGCCGCCGACGAAGGAGCCCAGGTTTAAGAGATTGTATTGGGCGTCCCGGGCGGGCCCGTAACCGAAGGCACCCCGGGAGATCAGTTCGCGGGTGAACTCAAACCCGGCCTCTTGACGGAAGATCTCGTTTTGCTGGAAGGCGCCGATGCCGATGCGGGCCAAGTCGAAGACGATCTGAGGCGTCGTGACCGTCTCGCGCAACACCGCCTCCGGATCGGTGCCGTGTTCCGCGGGCCTATAGTCGGGCGGGGTGATGTGATAGGTCAGGTCGAATTCGAAGGGAAATCGATTTGTCGTCGGCAAATGAGTCGCCGAAGACGTATTGACGTAAGTCGTGGTGGGCAGCAGGACCCGCAGGCTCAGCTCGAAGGGCCCGTAACCCAAGCCGATCATATCCGAGTAGTTATGGAAGGAAAATTGCGCGGTGTCCCCCGAGCAGGGCGCGGCCATGCCGTCCACGCCGGTGCAGTGAGTGAAATGAATTCCCAGCCCCACGGTCTCCCGGCCGCCCAAGGTGAGATGAAAACCGTCGCGACGGTTTTGCCCGTCGTATTGCCGGAGGCCGAAGCGAATCCCGTAGCTGTTGAAATGCGCCGCCGGCGCGCCCGCCGGCGTCATGTCGAAATCCATGTTCAGGTCGGCGAAGAAATGGAAGCCGCGGAACAGGAATTCCGCCCCCGCGCTGAAGCCAAAATCGGAGGCTTGGTTGTAGCCGGGCAAGGTCTCGGCGGGCAAGGCGCGGGCCGTAATGGCGCTCAAGGCCTCGCGGTAGGCATAGTCGAAGCGCGGGGTCACGTAAATGGCGCCCAGGCGAAAAGAATCGCCGGAAGCTCCGCCGGTCGAAGTCGCCGCCGGACCCGAAGAGGCTCCCGGCGCGGCCCCGACAACCTCCGAAACCGCGCGAACTCGTGCCTGAAAATCCGCGCCCGCGTCAGCCAAGGCGGCCCTTAAATTTCTCAACACCAGGGCCTCAAGCGCATGGCGAGGGTCTCCGTCTTCCGCGATGGCACGAAAGGCGCTCAGGGACTCCCGTTGCGAGGCGGTCAATTCCGCCGTACGGCCGCGAAAAATGGCCCGCAGGGTATCCAAGGCCAGATAAAGCTCGGTATGTTGGGTCCTAAAAGGTTGGTCGTCCTGCCATTGCCGGGAATAATGCGCCGAATCCGCGGTATCGGCCGGATCTCGAAACAGATTTTCCACACTGAGGAAAGCGGGAATATCGGCGGCGGAGCTGGATGCGCCTCCCGAGCCATGACGCGCCCGGTCGGTACGTAAGGGGGGTGTCAAAGGGACCTCCTCAAAACGGTGGAAAAGAGGCCCCCTTTCCAAAGTCCTTATCGGTTCCAGAAATCACAAGTTGCGACGCGAATCTTAAGGGTCGAACGGCGCCGGCACCACGCCCCCCTCCGCGCATTTCGCACTGGTCGTGCCGCTCGCGGCGTCCTTGAAGTAATTCAGCAAAAACACCCCCTCGCCGCCGCAGGGCAGCAAGGCAAGGCCCTCGGCGTCGGTGCAGGCGGCGAATAGGGCCTCCGCCGGCGGGTCCGCGCAGGTGTTGCCCTGCTCGTCCACCAGGGCCAGGCCCTCCTCTCCCCCCGCGAAGGCCAAGGCCTGCGGCGTCGGATCGGCCGGCACCCAGACCGTCGCGCCGGGCACGGGGTTGCCCCCGGCGTCGGTCACCAACACCAGGACGTGGGCGGTGATCCCGTCCGAGGCAAGGATGCCGCCGCAGGCGGAAAAGGCCGCGGAAAGCCCCAGGGCCAAGGCGCAAAATTTAAGTGATAAAAGGACCTCTCGGGCTCGCATAGGGTCGAGCCGTCTTAAACCGGGGAGCCGAAGAGGCAAAGCGTTTTATCGTGGAAAGAATCTAAGTTGAAGCTTCGGCCTAGGGGCAGGGCACCGGCTGGCAGACCATCTTGCCGTCGTCGCCGCGGCGGCACTTTTCGCACTTTTTGGCGCTGAAAGTGCCCGGCCCGGGGGCCTTTAGCGAAACCGCGGCTCCGGCGCCGGGGACGGACAGGAGGCCCATTCCCAGCAGGAAGGCGGCCAAGGTCGTCAGCACCGTGATTTTGGGTTTCATAGGTTTTTTCTCCATACCAGGTCTATTTGGGCACAACACCCTTAAAATACAACAAGATTCTTATCGGACATCTTTTATAAACGTTACGTTAAACGTATTGGATCTTGCTGCCTCGTTGCTCCTCCCGCTTTTGCAGCTGCTGCATCCGGTAAACATAGGCCAGGACCTCGGCCACCGCATTATACAGCTCCTCAGGGATCTCCGCCCCCTCCTCCAGCTCGAAGAGGGCCCAGGCCAGGGGGACGTTACGCATGATCGGGATGCCGTTTTCCTCGGCCACCTGCTTGATCATCTCGGCAAAGGCCCGCTGCCCCTTGATCATGATCTCGGGGGCGACCATGGTCTCGCGGTCGTACTTCATCGCCACCGCGACGTGGACGGTGTTGGCGACGACGACGTCGCTGGACTTCACCGCCGCCTTCGCGTCACTGAAGGCGAACTCGCGGTGTAGCTGCTTGCGGTGCCCCTTGATGTGCGGATCGCCCTCGTCTTGCTTGTACTCGCGCTTCACCTCATCCTTGGTCATGCGCATCTGCTTCATGAATTGTTTCTTCTGCACCATGAAGTCGATCACCGAGATCACCAAAAATGCCAGAAGCACCTTGAAAATGAAGCTGAACAGGATGTCGCCGCTGATGAAGGCCGCGCCCTCGATGGGATAGGCCTCGGGCGGGATGCCCTTGGCCGCCTCGCCGATGGAGGGCATTTGCGCGGGGATCTGGATGGTCGCGGTTTGGAGGATCGTGTAGAGCTGCTTGTCGAGGGTGGAATAGGCCAGGTAAAAGATGACGATGATCTTGGCGATATTCTTGAGCAGCTCGATGAAGGTCTGCGTCTTGAACATGTTCTTGATGCCCTCGATCATGTTCAACTTCTTCATCTGCGGCTTGAGCGGCTCGAGGGCGAAGATCGACCCGACCTGCATGAAGCCGACGAATCCGGCCACCACGGCGCCGACTACGGCCACTGGAAGGATCAGCTTGGCGAAGGAGAGCAGGCAGGCCTTGCCCAAGACCCAGATCTGCGACCCGTCGATGTGCTCGTGGGAGCCGACGTAGGTGAAGCAGAGCTTCATGAGCTCGCGCAGCTCGTTCATGGCCGCGCCCATCCCCAGACAGATCACCCCGAAGATCGCCAAGAGTACGGCGATGGTGCTGACGTCCTTGCTCTTCGGCACCTGGCCCTTCTTGCGGGCCTCGCGGAGTCGCTTGGGGGTGGCTTCTTCGGTTTTTTCGCCGCTGCTCTCGGCCATTGATTAGCGATTCTGCGAGGAATTACAGGGACTTGCCTGGTTGTTTTTCAAGCAAATCCTTAGCGATCCTCACGGGGCTTAAAGCCCAATTCCCTTCAGATATCGGCAGTTTATCATAGAAGAGTTGTCACCTGTAGGGTCACAACAAGCTGGCATTAGAAACCGAATTTCGGGGCCTGGCGACCGTTGTAGGGGCCGTTCGCGAACGGCCCCTACGGATTAGGTAATGAGGACAAACACAAGACTCACCCGCGCAGCCGGGTCGCGTAGTCCCTGGCGAAGTACGAGACGATGATGTCCGCCCCCGCCCGCTTCAAGACCGTCCAGGTCTCCAGCACCGCCGCCGCCTCGTCGATGACGCCTTGCTGGGCCGCGAATTTGATCGCCGCGTACTCCCCGCTCACCTGGTAGGCGGCCAGCGGGGCGTCGAAGCGGTCGCGCAGGGCCCGGATCACGTCCAGCGAGGTCAGGGCCGGCTTCACCATCAGGATGTCCGCCCCCTCCTCCAGGTCCTGTTCGGCCTCGCGGAAGGCCTCGTGGAAATTGGAGGGATCCATCTGGTAGCCGCGCCGGTCGCCGAACTTGGGCGCCGACTCGAGGGCCTCGCGGAAGGGCCCGTAGAAAGAGCTGGCGTACTTCACCGCATAGGACAGGATCGGCAGCTGCTTGAAGCCCGCCGCGTCGAGCTCGTCGCGGACCTTCTGCACCCGCCCGTCCATCATGTCGCTGGGCGCGATCACGTCCGCGCCCGCCCGGGCCATGCTGCCGGCGATCTTGCTCAAGACCTCCAGGGTCGAGTCGTTGTCGATATGCGGCAGGTCACCGGCCTCCTGCACGAGGCCGCAGTGGCCGTGGTCGGTGTAGTCGCAGAGGCAGACGTCCGCGATCAGGAGCAGCTCGGGGATCTCCTTTTTCACCAGGCGCAGGGCCTGCTGTACCACGCCGTCCTCGCGATGGCCCCAGGAGGCCGCCGCGTCCTTCCCCTCCGGGATCCCGAAGAGCAGGACGGCCTTCACCCCGGCCTTGGCGACGGCCTCGCATTCCCGCAAGGCCTCGTCGGGGCTGAGCTGGGCGATGCCCGGCATGGCGGCGATCGGCCGCCGCTCCCGCTGGCCGGGCCGAACGAAGACCGGCATCACCAAATCGGCGGGATGGACGCGGGTTTCCCGCACCAAGTCGCGGATCGCGGGGTTTTCGCGGAGGCGGCGGGGACGGACGCTGGGAAAATGGGCCATTTTTCACTCCTCGGAGGCATTGCCTCTTGACTTGTAAACATTCGGTTACTAAGAACGGCGCGCCGGATGAAATATCGAGTTTTTACAAGGTAATACGCAACAAAATCCTGCAAACGCCGAAATTTATTCTTGGAAAATTTACGTTAATTTCAAGGCATTTGAAAAGCATTTTGCGCCAGGACGTAAATTCCTTTTGGCTTAACGGGCTGTTGAAAAACCACCGGTCTTGGGCCAAGCCGCCGCAGGCGGATTGGCGGGCCCCGAAAATCCGAAGGATTTTTGGGCGGTGGATGGAGCCGGATTCATTCCGGCGGGAATAAAAATTTTTTTCAACAGCCTCCTGTAGATTCCCGCCGGGTAAGGCCTACCGGTCCTTCGCGGGAACAGGTTTTTGAGGGAGTCATGACCAATCCACCATCGTTTCGCCTCTCCGGGGGACTCTCGCCCTCCTTGCTGCGCCGCCCCGCGGAAACCGACGCTGCGCCCTCCGCCGTGGAGCCGCGCGAGCTTGTCGCCCGCATCCAATCGCATTTCGGCGCCACCCTCAGCCCTTCGGTGCGGATGGAATTGAACGGCCTCGCCGCGGAGTCCGACGCCGGCCTGTTTTACGAGGGCTTGCTGGGCCTGGCCGGACGGGAAGAGCGGGATGACCGACTGGAATTCGCCTCGGCGATTTATTCGGCCGCCGCGGAAGCGGCGCCGAGCGCTCCCTTGCGCGAGCGCGCCCAGGCGCGGCTCGACGCCATCGTCGGCCGCGGCGCCGTCGGCAACCGCGCCGAGTTCCTGCTGCGCCGCCTGGCGCGCGACGCCTCCCACCCCTCGATGCTCGTCGGCATGGCCGGCGCCCAGGCCGTCTTCGGCCTCAGCCGCATGGCCTTCCTCTCACGGCTCGCGGCCTCCCCCACGACAAACTTTTTCACGCGGGGCTTCGGCGCCCGCGCCCTGGCCTCGACCGGGGCCTTCATGCTCGAGGCCCCCAGCTTCGTCGCCTTCACCCGCGGCGCCAACGCGGCGCTGGGCCAAGAGCAAGATTGGCGCCTGGCCACCCTCGGCCGCGAGGTCGCCGGCAGCTTCATCACGCTGGGCGCGCTGAAGACCGCGGGCGCCCTTTCGACCGGAGCCTTCAACCGTCTCCACGGCATCAACCCGCTGACCGGCCAGGCCACGCGCCTGACGGGACTGAGCGCGATTTCCCAGCGGGTCCTGCCGCAGGCGGCGATGTTCGGCGGCATCGTCCTGGGTCACAGCCTCGAGACCCGCCTCGGCATCCGCGAGCACGTCGACGGCGCGACCACGATGGTCGACTCGCTGGCGATGCTGCTGCAATTCCACGTCGGCGGGCGCCTGATGCACCACGCGATGCCGGGCGTCGCGGCCTTCAACCACGAATTGAACGTCCGCAGCGAGCTGGTCGCGCGCACCCCGCGTCCCACTCCCGAGATCTCCTCCGACGGCGTCGGCTCTCTTTTACAGCCGGCCTTGGCCGTGGCCGGCGGACCCCGTTCCGCCCTGCCCGGCCGCGAGGCCTTCGAGCCGCGGCTGCCGGATCGCGTTTTCATGACGGCGAACGGCGAAGGAAACGGGAACGGCGGCAACGGAAACAGCCTGCCGCCGCCTCCGCCCTCCAGCGGCTCGGGCTCCTTCCCCCCGGGAGGGCGGCGCAGCAACCTCTTGAGCTCCGCGATACGAAACATCCAGGCCTTCGGCGGAAAATTCAACCTGAACGCCGCGATGGACGTCGACGCGCCGCTGCGGAACCTACCCACGATGCCCCCGGCCCGCCCGGTGCGCTCGGTCCAAGAAGGCATCCGCCGCGCCCAGGCCCTGGGCCATAACCGGCGCTCGGCCGCCTTCCTGCGCTGGGGCGCGCACCAGCTCCGCTCCAACCCCGAACTGCAGGGACGTTTCCTGGACCTCATGCAGCAGGTCTTCGAATTCCAGGCCCGCCAGCGCGAGGCCTTGGATCCGGTGCTGCGCGGCCTTCCGGAGGCCGACTTCGCGGAGCTTAATCGCCTCTCGGCGGAATACACCCAAGCCCTGGAGCGGATGACCGGGAACTCCGGCCGCCACTTCGGCGAGGCCATGCTGCTGCGCCAACTCACCCGCGGCTGGGAGAGCGCCGACGTCATCCGCGCCCTCAGCGACGCCACGCTCCGCGAGGCGGGCATCGAGCCGGAGGCCCGTCACGCCGTGGCCCGCAATCCCCACTCCTTCGAGAAGGGCGAGATTTTGGCCATCCTCGAGCACCCGGCGCTGCGCGATCTCCCCGAGACCGCGCGGCTACGGACCGCAGTGGAAACCTTCCACGAAAAGCTCGCCGAGATCCGGCGCAACCTGGGCCCCGTCAAAACCGAGACGGCGACCCTGCGCCAGGAGATCGCCGACACCGAGAACATCGAAGTCCGTCAGGCCCACGAGAAAAGAATCAAGGAGCTCTCCCAGAGCATCAACTATCCCTACGCCCGCGCCACGCTCACCTTGCAGAGGGCGATGCGGGAATTCATGGCCGACGAGGTCCGCTCCCGCGCCTTCCTAATCGAGACCGCGCGGCGCAGCAGCCTGGTGCGCGGGCTGCAGGAAGCCGATTCCACCATGCTGGCACGGCACGTCCGCGAAAATCTCTCTCGCCTGACCGGCGAGGCCCGGACCGCCGCGGAGTCCTACTTAGGGAACTACGAGCAACTGGCCTCCGTCGAGGGACGCAGCGGCCTGCGCCGTTCCTTCTACTCGGCCCTGCGGGTCTTCGGCCTCGACCCCATGCCGCCGCTCGAGGTCCGCGGCCGCTACGAGCGGGCGCTGCTCGACCTCCTCCAGAAGGCGCCCCATGAGTTCTGGGAATTCGGCCCCTACGAGGTCCGCCAGATGGACCAGGCAGCCCAGGCCCAGACCGACTACTATCGGGCCCTCCATGAAAACACTTCGCGCCTGCGCGAGGGCTACGCGGCGGTTGAGAAGGCCAACGACGCCTTCTGGGAACGCTACGACCGCGAGGCGAACGGCCTCTACATCGAAGATCTGAATCTGCAGTTGATGCAGGCCACCCACATGTACGAACGCCTCCGCGCGCCGGTCCAAGAGGCGCGGTTCCGCGAGCTGAGGGACGCCGCGAGCGAGGCAATCCAACGCTTCACCGACCCCTCCACCCGCGGCGCCAACAGCCGCGAGACCAACCGCAGCCTCGAGGTGGCGCTGAAGAAGATCGCCGAGTTCCGGGCCTTCGTCCGCGCCGAGTTGCGCGCCGAGAACCACCCCGAGGCGGACTTCCGCGCGGTCAGCCCCCTGATGCTGCCCTTCGTCGACAAGATCGACAGCTCCAAGCGCACCCGCTGGACCGAGTCGCTGGGCGCGGGCTGGCCGGTGCTGTGGCGCACCTTCTTCCGCTCGATGGGGCTGTTCAGCAGTTTGGAGCGCAACGAGAGCTCCTCCGTTCTGGACCGCCACTTCCTCAACTGGGGCAGCGGCATCACGCGGGCCACCCGCTCGCGCCTGGTCGTGGACCCCCGCGTCGACCGCCTGGTCGAGGCCGAGCCCGTCGTCGCGGCCGGCAACCACAACTCCTGGCTCGACTTCCTCTACGGCGGCACGCCAGTCGCCCGCGCGGCGCAGCTGCAGGGCCGCGGCACCTCGCGCGACGCGATGCGCATCGGCGCCAAGGAAGGCCTGGGCAAGATGATCGGCCCGGTCATCGAGCGCGCCATCGAGATGCTCACCGAACCCGTCGCCGACTCGGCGCCGGAGTACGACGGCTCCGTCACCAATCTGTCCCGCGCCATGGCCTTCGGCATTTTGATGATCACCCTGATCTACGTCCTGATCAACGTCGCGTACCTGTACGTGATGCCCATCGACGACATGCTGCGCGCCTTGGGCAGGGACCAGAACAACATTGCCGCCGTGGTGGTGGTGAACCACCTGTTCGGCAATGGCGGGGCACTCATCGTCAGCGCAATGATCCTGATCTCCACCTTTGGCTGCACCAATGCCACCAGTCTGGTATCTGCACGGATCTACTATGCCATGGCGCGTGAGGGCTGGTTCTTTCCCCAGGTGGCAAGCACCCATGGCCGGTACCGCACCCCGCATCTATCGCTGATCTACCAATGCGTGTGGGCCTGCCTGCTCACGTTCTCCGGTTCATTTGACCTGCTCACGGACCTGGTGATCATCGCCGCCTTCGTGTTTTATGGCCTGGTGGTATTCGGCGTGCTGGTGCTGCGCCGGAAACAACCCTCGGCGCCGCGCCCCTACAGGGCCTTCGGTTACCCTGCGGTACCTCTGCTCTTCACCCTGTTCTGCCTGGTGCTCCTGGCGGTCACCCTGGTGGAGTCCCCCGGCAAATCGGCGGCAGGCCTGACCTTGATCCTTTCCGGATTGCCATTCTATTACCTGTGGAACAAAAAGCGAAAGCAGCGCCCCACCGCCACAATGGCGGCCCATTAGCCCACCCCACAAAGCACCCTTCCCGGCCTTGGTTCACCCCCCCCTTCCCCCAAGGCCCAAATTGGGTTTCCTTTGCACCCGCGCATGCAGGACATCCCGTTGATCGCCGAGGCCGACCAGTTTGGTGAACTGATGAGCCGTTTGGGGCAGGTACCCTGCATTGCCTTGGACACCGAGGCCAGCAGCTTCCACCGTTTCCACGAGCGTATCGGCCTGATCCAGATCTCGGACCGATCCGAAACCTGGTTGATCGACCCGTTGGCCATCCGTTCCATGGAGCCGTTGGGCGCCATACTCGGCAGCGAGGCGAGCGAGATCGTGATCCATGACGCGGATTACGACCTGCGGCTGCTCAAGCGCATGTACGGCTTCCGGGTGCGCCACATCTTCGATACGCTCATCGCCGCCGAGCTGATCAATGAGCCCGAGCTGGGCTTGGCCTCGCTGATGCTCAAGTACTTCGGGATCAAGCTGGACAAACGCTTCCAGAAGG
>SZOV01000053.1 GCA_030263375.1 Deltaproteobacteria bacterium PRO3 | reverse complement strand
CATTTTATCTTACAGACTTTTTTTCTTCATTTCAAATTTTAAATATATCCAATAAGACTAGCCTTAACAACAAATCTTTTTTCTGAAGTATATAAAGGAGTACAGGTGTATAAAGTAATTTCTCGGACTAATTCTGGATCAGGCTCTCTGACTTCTACCTGATCAGGATTAACTAGAAGAGTTTCGTAAACTTTGTACCAAAAAATACGGCCTTCCCAGTATATATAGATATCATCTCCATATTGCATCTCTTCTAAATTGTAGAAAGTATTGGTGTTTGGCGGAAGGTATTGAAACCTATGGCCGGCTAAGACCATATTCCCGCTTACAAGTGGAGTTGAAGATGCCGGCTCTCGCCAAACACCCTCATAAACATTCAGAATATCTAAAGTTTCTCCTTCAACAATTGCAGTATCTACATTTATTTTAGGAATATATAACTTATTACCTACTGTCGTTTGCTCATTATCTGTACTACCGGGAATTGTCTGGTCATTTACCGCAGCATCAGTAATTGCATTTTCTAAAGTTATTGGAAGATCATTACTATTTGGGACCAGAGCATAAATATGATATTGAATCTTCGGCCACATCGGATAAAGAAAATAAGCCATTAAAACTACTACTACTACAGCTACAAGAACTTTAACAACTTTTGAATCTGCTTTTTCAAATTTAAAATTCTTAACGTTAAACATTTGTGAGATAATTAAATTGTATTAAGTTTAATTATGAAAAAATTTGTATTTTTCATTTCCTTTGTTTTTGTAACTATCCTATTCCATTCTACACTATCTGCTACTCTTAAAGCAGTTACGTTTGAATACCCTGAATACAATGTAGACATTTCAATTAATACTGATTCATCGTTTACTGTTACTGAAAAAGCAGTTTATAGGGTTTATGGAGATTTTCATGGATTAAGAAGAGATTTGACTTTAGCCGACGCAAGAAGGGATGAGCTTTGCAGAGCCACAAGCAACTTATATTGCGGAGGCTTTGACAGAGTTGTTGTAAATTCAGTTAAAGATTTAAGTGGAAACGATATCACTAATCTTATTAAACTCTACGCGATTGAGGATGAAGATAATGATAAAAGATCTATGAGATTTGAATGGGAGATCTTCCCAAATGGTGAAAATCAAAATGGTACTCAGTTTGGATGGATATTGAACTACACAATCTATGGTGGAATTGCTGCTGTTGAAAACTCCCCATATTTTTACTGGAATTTATTACCAGAAAATAGAAGCGGGATTGTAGACAGCTCAGTTATAAGTATTAAGTTACCACAGTCTGCAGCACTTGACATCACTAAGCTGAAAGTCTATACAGACATGCTCTTTAGACAATCAAGTACAGAAAACTCTATTACTTTTCAGCTAAATAATTTACCATCATACGGTCCATTTACAGCTGCGTATCAATTTGAAAATTCAGAGATTCAATTACCGGGACAAATTACATATACCATAAGTCCTGCATTCTCATACAGTGTTTACTTAGATGGGATTAACGTTACAGATCAAGTAGATGGTGTTATTAAATCAGTAACTGCAGGACAGCATTTAGTCAGATTTGAACATATTGGTTATGAAGCAGTTGAACAACTAGTAGATGTTGAATCAGGTAAAACTAGAATTTTAGATATTAATTTAAAGCCGCATCCTTGGATGCATATACTTTTAATAATAAATAATTTGATATGTATATGCGGGTGCTTGCTAATTCCATTTGGGCTTTTAGCAGTCTATATGCACTATCGTAAAAGAGGTCGAGATAAAGATATGCCAAAAACTATAATTCCTTTATTTAAACCACCAGCAAACACCCGCCCATACTTAGTTGGCTCCCTTGCCGATGAGCAAGTCGATAGGCACGATGTAGTCGGTACCATTATCGACTTAGCATACAGGGGCTATTTAAAAATTAAAGAGATCGATAAAAATAAAAATTACGAGTTAACAAAATTAGAAGGTAAATCAAATGATCCTGGGCTTAACGAAATAGAAACTCAGATTTTTAATGCACTCTTTAAAAAAGGAGATATTGTTCAAACAAAAGATTTGGGTTCATCGTTTCCTTATGATTATGTAAAAATCCAACAAAATATTTATAAGGAGATGGTTAATGAAGGTTACTTTAACCGAGCGCCAAAAACTACTATTGGGCTTTATGCAGGATTTGGAGTTTTTGCAGTAGTTTTTGGCTTTTTAGCAACAATTTGTGTAACTACAATATTAATTACATTCTTAGGCGTAATAACTTTATTTACACCTGGAATTCTTATTGTATTTGTTGGCATTGCAATACTGATTATTGCCAAATTTATGCCAGCTAAAACAGCTAAAGGTAGCAAAGTGTATGCAGATATTTTAGGCTTTAAAATGTATATGCAAACTGCTGAACGCTTTACAGTTCAAAAGCTTGAGCCTGAACATTTTGTTAAATATTTAAGTTATGCAATCGTCTTTAAAATAGAAAAAGAATGGGCAAAAAAGTTTGAAGATATTTATAAAGGACAGCCTGAGTGGTTTGAAGGAACAAACGATATATATAATGCCTTATGGGTCAGCTCTTTTGCCAGAAGCTTTAGTAACTCTACAACTCAAAGTATGATGCCAATAACATCTGGTAGCTCCAGTGGAAGTGGATGGAGCGGCGGCGGATCTTTCGGAGGATTCTCCGGAGGAGGTGGCGGTGGCGGCTCCTCCGGCGGAGAAGAGTGAAACAGGCGGGTAAGGTGATTTTATGGTGCCCATGGAAACTCTAAAGCGTTGGTTCCAAAAGAAGGGCGACGAGGCCCCGGCGACCGTCGCTTCCGGCGGTCCGGTCAACCTGCGCCGCTTGATGCCTTACGGCGACCGCATGAACGACGGCGCCATGCAGCTCAGCTTCACGCTTCCGATCGATTGCACCCCCGAGGCCCGCGAGGCGGCCAAGGTCTACGTCGAGAAGCTCGGCTTCCACGAGGTCCACGTCGCGACCGCCGAGCCGATGGGCATGGGCTTTTCCTTCTTCGTCGTCTTCGCCCGCGCCAAGCACGCGATCGACTTCACCAAGATCAAGGCGCCCAAGGCCGAGTTCGAGCCGATGGACTTCGACCGGGTCAATCAATTCGCCCAAGAGAAGATCAAGAAGCGTCTTGTCGTGGTCGGCGCCACCACCGGCAGCGACGCCCACACCGTCGGGCTCGACGCGATCATGAACCTCAAGGGCTACGCGGGCGACCCGGGCCTCGAGCGCTACGCCTGTTTCCAGGCGATCAACCTGCGCTCGCAGGTCGACAACCGTGAGTTGGTCGAGAAGGCCGTCGAATTCAAGGCCGACGTCATCCTCGTCAGCAAGCTGGTCACGCAGCGCGGCCAGCATCTGCAGGACCTCAAGGACCTGCTTCCCCTCCTCAAGGAAAACAAAAAGCTCAACCACCCCCTGATCAAGATTGTCGGCGGTCCGCGAATGACGCACGCCGCGGCGGTGAAGCTGGGCTACGACGCGGGCTTCGGCCCCGGCACCACCCCCAGCGAGGTGGCGAGCTTCATCGTTCAAGAGTATTATAAAAAAATGAAGTGAGGCGCCGTATCCCCGGCCCGAATATTGCTTTCTTGTCCTTTGGGTTCGAATACCCTAAGAATGAGGACGATTTCGCTATGGATAAGTTTGAAAATTGGTTTCACACCCTGAATCGAAAGCTCGAGAAGGTCGGCGGCGACGTCTTGGCGGTGCGTCGGGAGCTCGGCGATATCCGAGATTTCATCGAGCGGCATCAGACCGACATTCGGCTCTGCAAATTGGCCATTGAGCGCGTCGATGAAAAGGTCGAGGCCCTGCGGAAGCCCTCCTGAGTCCGGTTTTCATTAGTTTTGTCATCTCTCCTTTTCGCTGTTAAACTTTAAATCATGGCACGGCGCCGTTATCAGGTGACGCATCGCGTCCGTATGAGTCCATCCGACGCCCATTATGCCGGGGATTTGGTGGACGGGGCGCGGATCCTCGGTCTCTTCGGGGACGTCGCGACCGACCTGCTGATCCAATCGGACGGCGAGGAGGGTTTGTTTCGCGCCTATGCCTCCGTGGAATTCCTCGCGTCGGTGCGCGCCGGCGATTTCCTCGAGGTGGAGGGGCGGATCGTGCGCTTCGGAAAGAGCTCCCGCGAGATGCGTTTCGTGGCGCGCAAGGTGATCGCGGCGGAGCGCGGCTCGGACCCGCCGGGGAGGGCGAGGGTTTTGCAGCGGCCGATCGTCGTGTGCCGCGCGGTCGGCACCTGCGTGGTATTGGGAGGCGCGAAAAAGAACTGAGAGCGAATGGTGCCGTAAAAACTATCAATAGATCGCCCCGAGGGTGGGGGAGAGGGTGTTCCTGGAGGGACCGAGGACTGTCTGAGCCTTCCTCAAGGTCTGCAAGGAGGGTTTGAAAGAGATGAAGCGAGAAGATTTGTGGGAGGGTCGATAGGAAACTTATCAAGGAGCGAGTTCCGCAGGGCCCGGAAGGAACACCCTCTCCCCCACCCTCGGGGCGCACCGCTATGTCTTCCAAACGCCGCAATACACCGGTCATCCTAACCTGCGCCCTGGTCGGCGCCGAGCTGACCCGAGAGCAGGCACCGTATCTTCCGCTCACCCCCGAAGAGATCGCCGTCTCCGCCGCCGAGGCAAGCGCCGCCGGCGCCGCGATCGTCCACCTCCATGTGCGCGACGCCCAAGGCCGCCCGACCTGCAGCGAGGAAATTTTCCGCGAGACCATCCGAAAGATCCGCGAGCGCTGCGACGTGATCGTCCAGGTCTCCACCGGCGGCGCGATCGGCGACAGCGACGAGGACCGAATGCGCCCCCTCGAGGCAGGGTCCGAAATGGCCTCGCTGACCACCGGCTCGGTGAATTTCGGCGACGAGGTCTTTCTCAACCCGAGGCCTTTCGTGGCCGCCCTGGCCCGCCGCATGAAGGAAAAGTGCATCAAGCCGGAGATCGAGGTCTTCGACGCCGCCATGCTGGAGGCCGGGATTGCCCTGGCCGAGCAGGGGCTGATCGACCCGCCCCTCCATTTCGATCTGGTGCTGGGCGTGCCCGGCGCCCTGGCCGCGACCGAGCGCAACCTCGACTTCCTGATCGGTGGCCTGCCGTCGGGCGCGACATGGTCGGTCGCGGCGATCGGCCGTCATCAATTTCCCATGGCGCGGATGGCGCTAGAGAAGGGTGGACACGTCCGCGTGGGTATGGAAGACAATATCTACCTGGAAAAGGGCGTCCTGGCGCGGTCCAACGCCGAGCTGGTCGCGAAGGCGGCCGCGATGGCGCGGGTGGCGGGAAGGCCGGTTGCCTCGGCGGCCGAGGCCAGGGAAATATTGAGTATCTCCTGAAAATCGTAACCGTAAATTTTTTTGCCTAATTTCGCAGGGGAGGGCGAACCCGAGGTTCGTCCCCACATTCTATGCCCGGAATCGGAATCGTCCTCAATCCCCACAGCAAGAAGCACAAGAAGGATCCCGACAAGATCAAGCAGCTGGGCTTCATCGTCGGCGACCGCGGCAGCTGCCAGGCCACCGAGGACTTGGCCGACCTGCGCCGCGTCGCCGAGGCCTTCAAGACCCGGGACATCGACATCCTGGCGATCGGCGGGGGCGACGGCACCAACCACGTGACACTCTCGACCTTCATCGAGGTCTACGGCGAGCAGCCCCTGCCAAAGGTCACCTTCCTGCGCGGCGGCACGATGAACACCCTGGCCAATGCCTGCAACATCAAGGGCGCGCCCGAGAAGATCCTCAGCAATCTGATCTACAAGTACCACGAGGACGAGCCCTTCGAGATGACCGAGATGGATCTCATGCAGGTCAACGACAAGTATGGCTTCATCTTCGGCTGCGGCGTCATCTTCCGCTTCATGCAGGCCTATTACACCGGGGCGCCGCCCTCGCCGCCCAAGGCCACCTGGACCCTCGTCCATTCCATCGCCTCGGCCCTGGTCAACGGCCCCTTCGCGCGCAAGATGTTCGCCCGCTACGACGCCGAGGTCACCGTCGACGGCAAGAAATGGCCCTTCGCCAACTGGTCGGCCCTGTACAGCGGCTCGATTCCGATCCTCGGCCTGAAGTTCCGGGTCTTCCATTACTCCGAGGCGATCGGGAAATTCCATGCCATCGGTTTCTCGCTGCCGCCGCGCAACGTCCTGCGCCACGTCGACGACATGTTTTTCGGAAAACCCTCGCGCTCGGAAAATTTGATCGAGCAGCCCGCCCAGGAGATGCGCATCGACCTGGTCGAGCCCATGCCCTACACGATCGACGGCGACATGATGCCCGCCGAAAAATCCTTCCGGATCCGGACGGGACCCCGCCTCAAGATATTGGTGAAGTAAGGCTATCGGGGAGTATCGCCCAGCTTGCGGAACAAGAGCCACGAGACCATGGCCTCGCCCGGCTCGATGGTCACCGCGGCTCCGCCCATGAGCGGCAGGTGGGTGCGGCGCTGCCGCACCTCGAGGAGCTCGAGGCCGCGGTCGCGCAGCACCAGGTTGGCCAGGTCCTCGACGGCCTCGTCGCGGTCGGCGAGGATGAAGGCCGAGCCTTCCGGGGCGAGCCGGGCCTTGATCTGGCGGTTCAGGAAGTCCTGCAAGGCGGCCTGGCGCTCGGGGCTGCTGCGCGGGGCGAGCTCGGAGAGCTGCCTCGGGAAGAAGGCCTCGATGAGATCGGCCGGAGGCATCTCCTCGGCCTCGGGGCGAAACTCGACCGCGGGACTGAAGTCGAACCTGTACTCGCCTGATTCGCGCTTGCGCTGGGTGCGCAGGTGCAGGCGCCGCTCGGTGGTGCGCAGCACGCTCAGGTCGTCGGAGAGGTGGGTCACGCGGTGACCCATCTCGGCGAGCTGGAAGGTGCGGGGCGCGTTTTCGTCCCCGATGATCGCGACGTGAAGGCCGGTGCGCTGCAAGTTGTAGCTGCCGTCCGGCAGCCGGGCATAAGGGGAATGAGGGTGAATCATCGCGTCCTCTATCTCCGCGGAATGTTCCCCCTCCAGGCCCCGCTGCAGCCAGGAGCGGGCGCGGCGGGCGTTCTCCAGCGGCTGCTGGATGAGCGCGGTATGGTCGATGAAATTGATCAGGTTGTTTGTCGACCGGTAGTAGTAAGTGAAAAAGCGGTGGATGTCCAAGGCGTCGCTGGGCGGCAATTCCCGGCCGGCGAGAATGGCCCGGTCCACCAGATGCTGGATGGTGCGATACTCGATTCCCAATTCAGCAAGATAGGGCAGCAATGCGGCGCGGGAGGGCTCTTGGCCAATGCGGTGCTGCAGTTCTTCGATGATGGCTTGCATTTCGCGAGCCGTGTCTCGGACGCGGGGCTCCCAACCTTTCGTGCCGTTTTCCCCGCGGTAGACGGAGAATAGGGATACCTCGATGCGGTCGATTTCGGCCTTGAGGTCGCGAAGCTGCAACGGATGGGCGACGATTTTGCCCCCGGAGGGCTCGATCCCCTCGTGAAAGGCGGG
Organism: Deltaproteobacteria bacterium PRO3; assembly: GCA_030263375.1. NCBI lineage: Bacteria > Deltaproteobacteria > Deltaproteobacteria bacterium PRO3. The sequence continues at coordinate 15,958 of SZOV01000053.1, read as the reverse complement.
CGGACGATTGGAGGGGGAGGCCTTGGAATTATTGGACATAAAAACCGTGTTGGGCAGGAGGCCAGTTTCGCCCGCCAAGGCGGGACGCAGGGTCCCCGCGACGGGGAGCAGACCCGGCGCCGCGGGCGGCCGGGGCGTAAGGAGGCGTGAGGCCTCGAGATGGCGTCCCAGCGCCTCGAGGCGGCGCTCGTAGGAGCCGCCGGTGGCGCGGTGCAAGAGGCGTCCCCCGACGTGGAATTGCAACAAGGTCGCCAGGGATTCGACGACGGCGTTGGCCGCGTCGCCGCCCGGGCGCAGACCGAGATGCGCCTCGAGCGCATGGGCCCCCAAGATGCCGGTGAAGGCCGCGGCCTGGGGCAGGGCGGCGACCGAAAAGCGGGTGAGGGCGCTCGCCGACCCTTCGGACCTCGCGAGGCGGCGCGTGAGGGAGGTGGCCCCGGTGCCGGAACTTTTCAGCAGGAACAAGGTGATGCCGGCCGACAACAGCTCGTGCCCGAGGGCCTCGCGGCTCCAATCCAGCTCGCGGCCCAGCAGCGTGTGGAATCCTCGCGTCGCCAAGGTGAAGGCGGGGACCTCGAAGGCGAAGCCGGCGCCCCAGGAGAGGGCCCGTGCGCCGAGGCCCCGCGTGAAGAGCGAGGCGGTGGGCGAGGCGGCCAGACGGCTCAAGGTGGCGAGGCGCAGCGATTGAAAGACGGCGCCGCCCACGGCCATGCCCGCGAGCAAGGCCGGATCGGAGGCCTGTTGGGCGAAGTGCCGGCCGAGAAATTCGATGCGGGCGCCCAGGGGGCCGCGGCCTTGCAAGACCGCGAGTCGCTCTTCGGCGCGGCGTTGCAGGGGCCCGTCGCGATCGGTTCCCGCGACGGTCGCATAGATCTCCGCGGCGAGGTCGGCTCGTCCGGCGGTCTCCTGACGCAGGCCCAAGGAGAGCAGGCCCTCGGCCTGCAGCCCGGCATCGCTTTCGCGGCGAAGGTTGTCCATTTCGTCGTGCAAGGCCGCATCGTTGGAGTGGCGCCGCAGCAATGCGGCCAAGGCGTCCACGGCCTGAGGGGAAGTGGATAGAGGGGGATTAAGAAAGCTAGATGCCCCCGATGAAGATCTTACCCGGAAATTCAAGGGAATACTCCGCTGACAAAAAGGTGCTCAATTTAAGATGGATAAAAGGGCGATGAACACCCAGCGGACCTGGAATGGCTTAAATCCTGGAAGCTCGACCCACACTGTCTCTTATCCGTCTTCCTCTTACCTCCCGACGAAAAGAGATGCTTTGGTGATAAAGAAAATTGCCCGGGAAGGAAAGCGAAAAATGCTACAATTGAGCTAATTTTCGCAGGAAAACGAAGTTTCCGGATTCTTGGTCGGGCCGGGCGACCTCGACGGGCAAGTGTCCAGAGTAAGAACCTGCGATGACATCCGCCCACTCCCTTGAGGTCGCGATTTGTACCATTCTCTGTAAGGCCACGGCGTCGCGGCTGACCAGCAAGGCGATACCTCCGGGACGAAGGCGGTCGAAGACCAAGTCCTCCATCAGGCGCGCCCCGGACAGACCCGTCAGTTGCGGGGCCGAGGCGAGGTCGTAGCCCTCGAGGTATTCGGCGTCGCGCGTGCGCATCTTCCAATCTTGCCAGACGACGTGGACGCGATCGAGGCGGTCATGGCGAACCGCCTCTCCCGCCATTCGGGTGTAGCTCTCCGCGTCGGAGGCGACGATTTCGAGGGTGTGGCGGCGGGAGAGCGCGACTCGCTCCCGGGGAACCTCTCCGATCAGCACGACCTTGCGGCCCGTGCCAGGGATCTCCAGGTAGGGCGATTCGAACTCGTCGCGGTAGTCATAATGGGGCACTTGGACTCGCCTTGCGGGGTCCCTCGGATCGACGTTGAGGCGCGGGCGCAGGGGCCCCGGCTCCGAGAGGTGATCTGTCTCGGCGTCCGCGTTGACGCGATGGAATCGAAAGACGTCGCGGAACAGCCGCAAGCGGGCGTCGCTCGCGTTGAGGAGGGAACCCTCCAGGTCTCTCGCGACGCCGTTATTGATGTAGTTGATGGCCTTGTTCGGTACCCGGTACAAGGCGCCGACGAATTCCCGAATCTCCGGATTCGTCGAGGAGGGTAGGTCCTCGGCCTGGCGCAGGTCGTCCAGCATGCGGCGTACCCAGCGCAGCTCGCCTCGGATGCCGTTTAGGATCGGACGGTCGCCTGCATGGGGGAGATGGCGGTCCATGAGCTGAAAGTGGTCGAGCAGCTCCAGCGCGATGCGATGGCCCTGTTCGGCCCACATGGCTTCGCCGCTTTGCTCGTTGTAGGCGTAGTTCATCTCGAATTCCAAGCGGCTGAACTGGTCGCGAATCGCCTTGAAGAGCTCCGGATTCGCTCGGATCGGGATGTGTAGATCCTCGGCCCGCTCCGCCGGCGTCAGGCCCTGGCCGTTCAGGCGCTCCGGCGGTTTGCCTTCCTCGGAGGACATCATGAGGATGCTGGACCGCGCGGGCTCGGAGGCGACGCCGGCGAGGGCGGGACGGGGGCTCAAGACCTCCGCAAGGGAAGGCAGCGGCGGTCTCGGCCGGTTCACAGCCTCCAAACGCCGGTGCAGCTCTTCTAGGCGCGGTTCTTGCGAAAGCCCCATGCCGCGCAGCAGGCGTCCCGCGACGTGGAATTGCAGCAGGGTGGCCAGGGATTCGACGACGGCGCTTCCCGCGTCGGTCGTCGGGCGCAGGCCGAGTCGCGCCTCCAGCGCGTGGGCGCCGAGGATGCCGGCGAAGGCCGCGGTCTGGGGCAGCGCGGCGGCGGAAAATCGCGCGAAGGCGCTCGCCGTGCCGCCGTTCGCGGCTAGGCGATGCGTCAGGTTCGAGGCCGCGGCCCCCGATCCCTTCAGGAAGAATAAAGTGAGTCCGGCGGAGAGCAGGTCCCGCCGCAGGGCCTGGGCGCTCCAATCCTGTTCGTGTCCCAGCAAGGCGTTAAGCCCGCGGGCGCCGAAGGTGAAGGTCGGGATCTCGAGGGCGAAGCCGGCGCTCCAGGCCAGGCCGCGGGCGCCGACGCCGCGAGTCAAAAGCGATGCGGTGGGGGAGGCGGCGAGCCGGCTTAAGGTCGCGAGGCGGGCGGTCTGAAAGACGGCGCCGCCCAGGCACATGGCGCCAAGCATCGCCGGGTCGGCGGCCTGTCGGGCGAAGTGGCGGCCCAGCATTTCGAGGCGATCCCCAACCGGGCCGCTCCCTCGCAAGACGGCCAGGCGCTCGGCGGCGCGGCTTCGGGATCTCAAAGGAAAGTGATGGATAGAGATGACAGCGTAGATTTCGGCGGCGACGGCGACTTCTCCCCGAGTTTCTTCGCGGGCGGCGAGGGCGAGGAGCCCCTCCGCCTGCAGTTCCGGGTCGCCTTCGCGCCGCAGAGATTCCAACTCCGCGCGCCTGGCGAGACCGACGGGGTCTTGGGCGGGGAGCGCGGCGAGCAGGGTCCTGAGGGCCGAATCGGATGGAGAGAGGCGGGGCACGGCCAAAGACGGGCCGTCCCCTTGAAGATTCCTTACCCGGGAATTCAAGAGTCAACTCCGAAAAAAGATGAATGTTCGCCAAAGCTTAGGGCTTCGGCGGCCTGATCGGGGAAAGCGAGAAAATCCTCGGTATTCCGCGAGATTAGTTGCTTGGGCAAAAAAAGACGGCGGATCTCCGAACCATTCGGTTCACCGCCGCCTAGGTGCACTCAACGTCTTTTCTCTCCGCTACTCGCCCAAGGGCGAGGCGAAGACCGGGGCCAGCCCCTCGCGCGCGAAGACCTCGAGCTTCTCGGAGGAGAGCGTGGCGAGGCCGTCGGCGAAGAAATAGGCCCGCAGAAAGCTGTCGTAGGGGCCTTGCTCCGTAAAGGGCTTGTGCAGGTCGCCCAAGGCGCCGATCTGCAGCGTCGTGGGATCGACCGAGAAGAGGGCCAGGGTCGAGCCGCTCGCGTCCTCGAAGGGCACCGCGAAATGGCGCCGTGTCGGGTCCTGGCCCAAGGCCCGGTGGTCGTGGAAGACCGGGCTGTAGGCCCACTCGCCGGGGCCGCTCAAGACCCGCTGCCGGGCCAGCTTGGGACGGGAGGGGTCGCGGATGTCGAAGAGGTTGGCGACGACGCTGCCGTTCGCGCCGCCCTGTCCGATGCCGAGCAGCAGCGTGTCGGTGATCGCCTCGAGGTGAAAGGAGACGCCCTCGATCTCCAGCTCGCCCAGCTTGAGCGGATGGGCCGGGTCCTTCAGATCGAAGCAGGTGAGCGGGTCGATCTGCAAAAAGGTGATGACGCAACCGAGTCCGCCGACGAAGCGCGCGGCGTAGGGGACCTCGTCGGCCTCGAAGGGCCCGCTGCGGCCCAGCAACTCGAGCTTCTCGCCGACCTTCCGGTAGGTGCTGAGGTAGTTTCCGGCGGCCTCCGCCTGCTGCGCCTTCATCGCCGCGCCGGGGGCGCCGCCCTCGGCCGCGCCCGGGGCCCCGACCGCGACGCAGTCGTCCATGCAAATCGGGGAGAAATTTTGCACGTGGTGGAAGACGCGCAGGACGCCGTCCTTCTCGTCGAGGAAGAATTGGTTGGGGATATTGCCCGGCACCGAGGTCGCGGCGCTTATGGCCAGCAACGAGGGCCCGGAGCCGAGCTCGAATTGGTAGAGCTCGCTGCCGAGTCCCTCGCCGAAGTCGACGTTTTGCGCGAGGAAGAGGCGCTCGGGATTGGCGGCGATCAGCGTGCGCCAGGCCGGGGAGTAGATCGCCTGGGAGCGGACCTCGGCGCCCGACTCGTTTAAGTCGAGGATCGAGACCACCGCCGCGTTCAGCGAGCCCGGACTGTAGGCCGGGTCCAGGCTGGGATTTTCATAGAGGTAGACCTGGGTGCAGTCCACAACCGGCCCTTGGCCCTCGCCGAGGCTGCCCCGCCACGACTTGTTGGGGAGGATCTGCTCGTCCTTCAACTCCTCGAGGTAGATCGGCACGTGGCGCTCCGTGACCCACAGGATCTTGCCCGCCCCCGTGAGGGCGCGCGCCTCGAGGAAGTAGCCGGGGCTCTGCTCTTCCCTCAGCAATCGGGGCTGCTCGGGTTGCGTCACCTCGACCAAGGCCATCACCGACTTGGGCTCGACGGGGTTGGGGTAGATCTCGGGCGCCACGACGGTCTGAGCGGGGAGGGGAACCGGGCCGTCGCCGTAATAGTATCCGCCCTCGGTGCTGCCGAAGAGCGCGACGAAGGCGCGCCCGCCGGCTTGGAGGGCCACCGCCTCGGCCGGATAAAAGTCGAGCTCGAGGCTCGCGAGCAGCTGGGGCGCGGCGATGGGGCTGACGCGGAAGACCTTCAGGCTCTTCTTGTCTCGGCCCAAGGCGTAGAGCAGGCCGCGCGCCGCGTCGGGGAAGGCGAGGTCGCTCTGCAGCACCGCGCCGCCCTGGGCCGCGTCGTCGGCCGCCTCGGGGGCGCCGCCGGCGGTGGGCGCGGCCGGCGCCGCGAAAGGTTCGGCGACCGGCATGACGCGGTCGGGGAAATTTTTGACGCGCTCGGCGTAGCCCCGCGCGTAAGACCGGATCTCCTCGCAGCTTTGCGCGAAGCGGAAACTGCCGAGGGCCTTGGTCGGGGTTTGGGTCCCGCCCGAGCCGGAGCCGCAGGCGGCGAGGCTCAGCGCGAGGGCGCTCATCGCGAGGCAGAAAATTTTTCGTTTCATCTTAGGTCTCCTCCGGATCGATGAGCGCACCTTCTTCAAGATCTTCTTCCCCGCTCGGGGAATCCTCGATCAGGAAACTCTGCGGGCTCGGCGTGGGCGAGGCGCCTTCGAGGCTGGGCGCCGCGGCGGGGCCGCCGTCGTCGGCGCTCGTGGGCGCCTGGCCGCCGGAGGGCAGGTTGGGATTGCCGATCTCGGTGCCGCCCTGGCCGCAGGCGGCAAAGCCCGCCACCAGCAAGGTCAGGCAGAAGAGGCGCTTGAGGATGTTTTTCCAACCGCTCATGCCAGCTCCGTGAGATTGAAGAATTGAATGTTCATCTGATACACCGCCTCGCCGCGTCCCGCCTCCTCCGACATCGCGAGCACCTCTTTGCGAAACTGCCGGATCCGCTGCTTGATGCGCTCGGAGACGTCCTTGCTGACGGCGACGGTGACGGAGGAGATATCCCGCAAGGGCGCCGGCGTGTCGCGCAAGGCTTGCTTGGCCTGGTCCATCATGGCCTGGTGGAAACGGTAAGCCGCCAGCGAGGTGACCTCGTCGCCGGTAGAGAGAGGCGCCTGGCTTTGCATGAGCCGTCCGTCCTCGCCGCGCCGGACGAGGCCGAGGCGCTCCAGTAGGCGCAGGGCCCGCTTGACCTGGGCGGGGGTGACCCGGTGCCGTAATTTGGCGGCGATCCACTCGGGATCTTCCCTAAAATCCGCCAGCGCCACCAGCTCGCGGATCGCGACCGCGTACCATTGGTCGAAGTACTCGAATTGCGAATGTTCGAGGCGCTGCAGCGGCAGGTCGCGGCGCAGCAATTTCAGCTCTTCGTAGAGGCTTTCCTTCTCTTCGAGGGACTTCGCCTGGTTGAAGCGGACCAGTTGGGCGAAGAATTCGGCCTCGCGCGGCTCGAGCTCGAGGGCGCGGGCGACCTTGGCGGCGCTTTTTTCACTCAAGTTGCGCTGCCCCTCCATGACGAGCTTGAAAAAATTGGGGGAGGAGAAGCCGGCCTTTTGGGAGAGGGCGCGGTGGGTGAGTCGCGAGGTCTTCTTCAGGCGGGCGAAGCGCGCCTTCAGAAATTCGCGGTAGTCGAGATAGGAAAAGACCTTCTCCATGTCTCGCGGCTAGCATGGGTCGGCGGACGCGGCAAGGGATAAATAAGATAATTGTCAAAAAATAGAATACAAAAAAATAAAAATAATTAATAATTTTAAATAATTAAATTATTTAAAGTAAAAATTAATTTTTTAATAGAATACAAATTTCTCTCCACGATGGCCTCGCGCCCACGCTTCGTCGCTACCTAGAAAATGCCCCCTCGTCATCATGCCGTCACCTGCATCGGGTGATGGAGGTTGACAAGGCCGCCGGGATCCTGCGAAGGGGACCAACTCTTCGAGACGTTTTTTGGGTTCAGGGGAAGCCGATATCGGCTTCGGGTCGGATTCGGCCCGGCACGCACCGGAGTATTTCCGGGAAATGGCCCGGCGCGGATGCCGTTTGCCAAGGTGGGTTTCACCACAATTTAGGATGTTTATGAGGACGCAGGGAATCGAGCGCCTGCTGCCGAGTCGCGAGACCTTATCCACATCGCGCGCGGCGGGAGCTGCTACTGAGGATGCATCGTTGTTGGATCGTTGGCTGCGCGCGCCGGAGTCGGCGCGGCGGCTGGACGCCGCCGAGCGGGCGGAACTGGCCGCGCTGCGCGGAGAAGCGGACGCTGGTCTGTTCTACGAAGGCCTTTTGGCCTTCGGCGCAGGGCGGGAGCGCGCCGGGCGCCTGGACTTGGCGGCGGAGATCTACGCGGAGGTTGCGGCCGCGGCGGGGCCGGAATGGGCCGCCCGCGCGCGCCGCCGCTTGGACGCCGTGACGGGCCGGGGCGCCGCGGGGCCGCGCGCGGAATTCCTGCTGCGCCGCCTCGCCCATGAGGCCTCCGACCCCGCGATGCTCGCGGGGATGGGCACGGCCGGCATGGTCTTTCGCCTGACGCGCCTTGCGGTCCTGGGCCGCTTGGCGGCGACGCCGGCGATGGGACTTTTCAGCCGCGGTTTCGGCGCGCGGGCCCTGGCCTCGCTTGCGGGCTTCGCCCTCGAGGCCCCGGCCTTCACCCTCGCGACCAAGGGGGCTGGGGAGGTCCTCGGCCGGGATCAGGATTGGAGCGGCGGGGTCTTGGCGCGGGAGATCGCCTCAAGCTACCTGGTGTGGGGGGGAGTGAAATTGGCGGGGTGAGGCAGCGGCGCGGCCTATCGTCGTTTTGCGGGGCCCGTGGGGCCCGTTCGCGCACGGCCCCTACGGGCACTCTTCCAGCAAACGGGCATGCTCGGCGGCATCCTCCTCGGCCACGCCGCGGAAGAGCGCCTCGGCCTGCGCCCCCGCGTCGACGGCGCGACCACCCTAGTCGATTCTCTCGCCACGCTCTTGCAGTTCCACGTCGCCGGCCGCCTGGGGCGGCAGGCCTTCGGCGAGGGTTTCGCAAGCTGGGAGCGTTCGCTGGACCTGCAGTCGGAGGCCCTCGCCTCCCGTCCTCGCTTCGCTGCCGCGACGCCCCTTGCCTCGCTCTTGGGCCCACGCCCCGCCTTCGCCGCGATGATGTCCGCCACGCCGGCCGAGGAGCTTTTGGGCGGCGCCGGTCCCGAGGCACCGATGCCCCGCGAGAGCGCCATCCGTCCCGCGCCGCCGCGCCCTGCGTCCGAAGGAGTCGAGCGTCCCAGTGCGGAGGGCGCTCTGCGGCGCCTGCTCGCCGAGGCCCTTCCCTTGGAGGAGACGCAGAAGCGCGAACTGATTGTCCGCATACAAGCGGGGGATCGCGCGGCCGCCGAGGCCTTGATCCGCTCCGACATTCGCTTCGTGGCGAATCGGGCCCGCCATTACGCCCGTGTCTTCGGCTTGCAGGGCCAGGATTACCTCGATCTTGTCCAGGAGGGATGTCGTTCCCTGGTCAAGACCGCCGAGCGCTTCGACTTGAACCGCTCTAACAAGTTTCTCACCTACGCCTCTTGGTGGGTGCGGGCCGACCTCACCCGTTACATCCTCGACCACATGCAGGATATCCGGGTTCCGGTCCACCGCAGCGAGATGCTGCGAACCCTGCGCCGGGAGATCGCCGAGCTGCGCCGCGAGGGCGCGGACTACGGGATCGCCGAGCTGGCGGAGCGCCTGGACCTTACCGAGCGACAGGTGACCGATCTGCAGGCCCAAGGCGGAAACGGTCGCGCCCTTCGCCTGGAGGCGCCGATGGGGCCGGAAGGCGAGGTCAACCTCCTCGACCTGATCCCGGCCTCCGGCCCGGCGCCCGACCAAGCCTTGGTCGGCGGGCGCTTGCTCGGTCAGATCCGCCGTTTTATCGAGAGCCGGAATTCCGAGCGAGAGCGAGTCGTGCTGGAAGCTCGGCTCTTGGATCCCGCCGAACCGTCCCAAGTCGAGATCGCCGAGCGCCTGGGAATGACGCGCGGCGAGGTCAAAAATTTGGAAAAGGCGCTGCTGGCGCGGCTGCGACATTACTTGTCCGCGGGAGGGCTGCGCCAAGACGGCGAGGGCGTTCTGATCGACGCCGCTCTACCCGGCACAGCCGGTCTCGAGCCGCTCGGCGGAGACAGGGGGAAGGCCCGGGAGTCGGGCGCCACCGAGGCCGGGAGCGCCGCGGAGAATCCGCGTCTCGAGTTCCCGCGCGAAGCCCTGCGCCCCCGCATCGCCGTGATCGGTTTCGGCATGGCGGGCGTGGGCGCGACCAACGCGCTTCGCAACTACCGCTTGTTCAGCGAGGATCCGCGCGATTTTCATCCCGAGATCACCGTCTTCGAGGGGATGAATCGCGTCGGCGGCAAGGTGGCGCCCGACAACCTCGGGGCGCAATTTATCGACCGCTCTCGCTTCTATCCCATCGACCGCCTGATCCGAGACCTGGGCCTCGAGGCCGGGCCCTTGCGCGCGGACTACGATTCGGCGCCCTTCGTCGACCGCTCCGGCGTCTCGATGTCCGGCGCCCAATTCTCCCAGGCCCTGCGCCTGGTCCGCCAGGCGGCCCGCGAGGCCCTGCGGACGCGCCCCTGGGAGGAGCTGGACCGACAGGGCGCCGCCGACTTCATTCGCGGGCTCGGCGGGCGGAACGGCCCACTGGACGCCGCCGAGGTCGAGGCCATGGTTTCGCGGCTTGGCTTCGAGGAAGGCACCCTCGACGTCTCACTGCTCTCCTTCGCCATCAACTTGGCGAAGAGCGAGACCCCGATGGAGCGCTACGAGATCGTCGGCGGCCTCCACCGCCTACCCGAGGCCGAAGGCCGGGCCGTCGAGGCCGCCGGGGGTCGCGTCCTGCTCGGCCATCCCGTGCGCGGCGTCGAGCAGATGGCGGACGGTCTGAAGGTCTTTTTCAACCGAGACGGGGCCTTGCACGAGGAGCGCTTCGACTACGGCATCCTCGCCCTGGCGCCCGAGCACCTGCGGCGCGTCGAGTTCCGGGACACGCAGATGCCCCTGGAGGTCCTGGCTCGGCTCGAGCCCGCCCACATCGTGAAGAGCAACCTGCGCAGTAACCTCCCGGGCCCCGAGGCCGAAAGGGCCACGGCGCGCTACGCGATGTGGTTTTCTCCCGACGAGCACCGGCCCGGTAGCCCCATGACGACCTTCTTCCACGGCTGGAACGGTGAGCCGAGGCTGACGCCGGGCGAGTTGATCCGCGAGGCCTACGGCGTCCGGGACCCCGAAGCCGTGGTGGAATTCGCCTCGCAGGCCTGGGACGGACGGCTCCAGGACGGTATCGCGCATTTTTACACCACCATGCCCCAGCCGGGGCGGGGGATGGAGGTGCTGCGTTTTGCGATGGACCAATATTTCGCGGGGCGCTACGATGGCGAGCGCCTTAAGGCGGCCAACCACGTCCTCGGCCTGGGTTGCTATATCCGCGACGCGGCCCTCTCCGGCGAATGGGCGGCCGTCTCCCTCCTGCGAGGGATGGGGATGGATGTCCGCAAGGCCTTCCTCCGCAGTCCCCGTCCCGAGCGCGAGCTGACCGGCGCGGAACGCATCCGATGATACCAAAATTCCGTTTCCCTTCCTGGTTGGCCTTAATTCTGCTCGTTCTTTCCGCCTGCTCGCCGCAGCCGGGTCCCAAGACGAAGGACATCGTCAGCGCCAATGGCAAGCTTCGCATCACCGTGCCGGCCGCCTGGCAGGAGAAAAAGGGCCTCAACGACTCGGCCGACCTGCAGGCCGCTTATACGCCGAGCGAGATGTACGTGGTGGTCTTGAGCGAGCCCAAGGAAGACCTGCAGGACATGACGCTGGATCAGCACTCCAAGCTGACCCGCGAGGCCCTGCTGACGGGCGTGAAGGATCCGGTCGTCACCGGTCCCTTCGCCCTCCAGGTCGACGGGCGGCCCGCCGTTCAATACGAGATCCGCGGCGGCGTCGACCACGTGAAAGTGGTCTACCTCCACGTCACGGTGGACGGCCTCAAGTATTATCACCAAATCCTCGCCTGGACCGTACCTTCGCGCTTCGAGGCCAACAAGCCCACCTTGGAGGGCGTCGTCCAGCGTTTCAAAGAACTCCCTTAGTTCCTTAGAAGGTGCGCATGCGCCGCCTCCTCTCATTGCTGTTCGTGTCAGTCTTCTCGGTCCTGCTGGCCCCGGCCTGCGGCAAACCGGCCCCGGAATCCCGGACGGTCTACGGCCTCGGCGGGAAGATCCAGGTCGAGCTGCCTCCGGGCTGGGAGGAGATGCCCGACCTGCACGAGTCGGCTGACATCGAGGCCGGGAGCAAATCGGCCGACGCCTATCTGGTGGTGGTCAGCGAGCGGCGCGAGATCCTGCGCTCGAAGACCCTGGAGGATTATTCCCAGTTCACCCGGGACGCCTTGGTCAGTACGATGAGTTTTCCGCAACACTTGGGGCCGCGCCGCAAACGCATCGACGGCAGGCTCGCCTTGCAGTATGAAATCCGCGCCATCGGGAAATTCGGGACCCGCCTGGTCGAGCTGCACACCGTGGTCGAGAGCCCGGAGTATTTCCATCAAGTCGTCCTGTGGACCAGCGCCGAGCGCTTCAAGGCGAACGAGCCCGAGATGCTGGCGATCGTCGAGAGCTTTCGCGAGAAGTGAGGACGGAACCATGCCGATTGAAATTTGCTTCCTGAGGCACGCCATCGCCGCCGAGCGCGGCTCCGACTGGCCGGTCGACGCCGAGCGGCCGCTCACCGAGTCGGGCCGTCGCAAGATGATCGCGGCGGCGCGCGGGATGGGCCGGCTCGGTCTGCGCTTCGAGGCCCTGCTCACCTCGCCCTTGCTTCGCGCCGTGCAGACGGCACGGATCGTCAAAAAATACCTGCCTTTCGAGGGGTCGCTGGAGACGGCGGAGGAACTAGAACCTTCCGGCCCGCTGCGGGAGCTGCTGCGCCTGCTCAAGGGGCGCCGCGAGCGGAGTTTCCTCTTGGTCGGGCACGAGCCGGCGCTGAGCGGGTGGATCGGGGAGCTGCTGCGCCTGGGGCCCGCGGCCTCGGTGGAGATGAAGAAGGGGGCGCTCTGCCGGATCGCTCTCGAGCGGGCAGAGGCGGGGGCCGCGGCGGAGCTTTTGGCGTTGATTCCGCCCAAGGCGCTTCGGTGTTGCGGAAAATAAAGGCGATCGGCGGGCCGACAGGGCGCGCGTCTTTCCCGGCGCGCCGGCAATCGCCTGGAGGCGAGGCGGCTTTTATTTGACGACGCGCATCCTTGGCCCGGTCTTATCCTCCACCTCCCTGTCCCAAGGCGCGGCCGGAGCCTTGACCGCGGGAGCCCCGGCCTTTTCCTTCAGGCAGAACAGGGTCTCGCGGCCCGAGAGTTTTTCGAACAAGTCGCATTTCTGCTTCGCGTCCCAAAGCTCGTACTCGGCGTCGTTGTGCGCGGAGAGCAGGAAGGTCGCCCGTTTCTTCTTCACTCGCACCTCGACGGAGTCGACCACCGCGAAGTGCGAGCGGTCCAGGGCGTCGGCGATCCGCAATATTCCGGCCAGCCAGGAGACCCGGCGGCGGGTGCGCCTCGGCAGCGCGGCGTATTCCGGATGGCCGCTTCGGGGCAGGCCGCGGCGGTGGTAGCGCGCGACGAGGGCGAGGACGTCGATCTCCTCGTCGGAGAAGCCGTTCAGGCCGGCGTTCTTGATCAGGTAGTAGGCGTGCTTGTGATGCTTGGAGAAGCTGATGTGGTAGCCGATGTCGTGGAGCAGCGAGGCGTACTCCAGCAGCTCGCGGTCTACGCCCGCCAACCGGTGGAGCTTCTGCGTCCGGTCGAAGACCTGCAGCGCGAGCTTCGCGGTGTGCTCGGCATGTCCCTTCTCGTAATTGCACTTGGCGGCCAGCCGCAGGACGTTGCGCAGCCTCACGTCGGGGATGGTCTCCTCGCTCTTCAGTCGGAAGCGGTGGCGGGCGATGTAGTCGTAGACCATGCCCTCGCGGATCGCCTTGTCGCAGAGCCTCAGCTCTTTGATGCCCAGTCCTTTCATGAAGGCCAAGGCCACCGCGGCCCCGCCGACGATCAGGTCGTTGCGCAGCGGGTCGAGGCCCTTCATCGCGGCCCGTTCCTCGGCGGAGGAATGGGCCAGCCTCTGATAGAGCTCTTTCATATCGCCGTACTCGAGACTGCCGTCGCGGGGCGAATACTCCTGACCCTTGTTCTTCGCGTAAAAGGCCATCGCCGCCAGGTTGTTGAGCGTGCCGGAGGTGCCGATGGCGCGGCCGAATCCCAGGGCCTTGATCTGCGGCAGGATATTTTTCAGCTGCGCGGCAATGTGCTTTTCGAGGCGGCGCAGCTCCTTTTCTCCGTCCTTTTGCAAAAAGAGCTGGTTCAGCCGCGCGGCCCCCAGTTTGAGGCTCTTCAGAAAGAGGATGCGCTGCGGGTTGACAACCAGGATCTCGACGCTGCCCCCGCCGATGTCGATGATGAAGGTATTGCCCTCGGGAAGCTCCAGCGAGTGCTTGACGCCCAGGTAGATGAGGCGTCCTTCCTCCTCGCCGGTGATGACGCGGACGCGGATCTTCGTCTCTTTCTTGATCTTGCGGATGAAATCGCCGCCGTTGGAGGCCTCGCGGACCGCGGAGGTGGCGACGGCGACGATCTTTTGGATGCCCTTGCTCTGAGCCAGGAAATAGAATTTGCGGATGGTGGCGAGGCCGCGCTCCATCACCGCCTTGCTCAGGTAGCGCTTCGCCATGGTGCCGTCGCCCAGGCGCGTCATCTCTTTTTCGCGCCCGATCACCTCGAAGGTGAAGTTGGGGTGGATCTCCGCCATCAGCATGTGGATGGAGTTGGTTCCGATGTCGATGACGGCGATTCTCATGGCACCTCACGCGGGAAGAGGGCGCCGAGGCGGCGGCCTTGGCGCGAAAGAAAGCTTTTTTCCAATGCGGCGACCTCGTCGGCGAGCCCCGCCTCGAACCGGGCGAGGGCGCGGCGCGACTCTTTTTTGGCGATTGTGCGCGACACCCTCGGATCTTGCAACCACTGACGCAGGACCTCCAAGTCGTGCATCGCCCCGATGTGGTCCTGCAGGGTCTTCAGGGTGCGCAGCTCGGGCTCGGCGCGGCGGAGGGCCTCGGCGTGGATCTCGAGGAGGTAGCGGTATTTCTTCAGGGCGATCCGGAACTCGTGGAGGCGATGCATGTCGGGGGCGCGGCGGTACTCGCGGAGGGCGCGGGCCGCGCGGGACCGCGCCGCGCGCAGCCGGCGGCGCAGGGCGGGGAGAAAGCGACGGCCGGCGTCCGGGTCTTCCCATCGGTCGAGGGGAACCGGCTTGAGCGAGGCTTGGAGCCGGCGCGAGGCCTTCGCCAAGCCTCGGCGCGCTTTTCGCTGTTGCCGACGAAGCGCCGTAATCGCGTCGCGCAAGGGGCGGCGTTCCGAGGCGGGGACCTTGGACAGGTGGTCCTCCATGAGCTTGGCGCTGACATCCAGGCTGCGAATCGGGCTCAGTAGGCGTGTCAATTTTTTGACCGATTTTTCCGTGGATTTTAAACGGTTTTTTTGAGGTTCCGCCTTGAGCGCCGCCAGCATGGCGCGGACCCTCCGCGACAGGACCCTAAGCCGATGGATGGTGCCTCGGGAAGACTTCGAATCTAATTTACGGATATCTTTAGATAAATTTGAGAGCTTTTTCTGGAGTTGCCGGGAGAAGCTCCGCCAGGCGGTATCGGGATCCGTCGATTTTTTTTTCTTGAGAGGCATCGTGATTCTATTCTCTCAATTTGAGAAACGTTATCAAAATGATCAAGCTCGAAGCGGGGCGAACCAGTCTTCTTATTCAAAAATCAAAATAAATCAATAGTTTAACGAGATAATTTTTTTTCCATGTTGGCACTATCATTGCAATTTACAGGGGCAAGACCGGGTTCCGGGCCGGGACCGAAGGCTTCGATGATCTAGGGGTGGAGATGAGGGCCACAGGTAAGGGCGCCTCGTCTTAAGTGATAGTGGGTGGAGCCAATCGGCCCGGGGAGCCAGGGGGTTAACCCAATCAGGGTTCTCGCAAGCGGTGCCAAGCTTGCGGGAAAGACTGATTGGGTTTTTTTTTTGACTGGACCCCGCCACGCCATTTTGTCTAATCCCCCTCTTAAATAAAGATTTCGCATTCTTCCCATGGGAGTTTAACGATGAGCGACACGATCCTGAAACTTTTGGGTGACGAGGCGGAAGGCCTGCTCGGGCACCAATGCAAGACCGTTTCCAAGGAGAGCCTGCACCTGCCCGGCCCCGACTTCGTCGACCGGGTCTTCGCGCCGACCGACCGCTCGATCCCCGTGCTGCGAAACCTGCAGACCCTCTTCAACCACGGGCGCCTGGCGGGCACGGGCTATCTTTCCATTCTGCCCGTCGACCAGGGCATCGAGCACAGCGCCGGCGCCTCCTTCGCGCCGAACCCCGTCTACTTCGATCCGGAAAACTTGGTGAAGCTCGGCATCGAGGGCGGGTGTAACGCGGTCGCCTCGACCTTGGGTGTGCTCGGCTCGGTGGCGCGCAAGTACGCGCACAAGATCCCCTTCATATTGAAGATCAACCATAACGAGTTTCTGAGCTATCCCAACACCTACGACCAGAGCCTCTTTGCTCAAGTCGAGCAGGCCTTCGACATGGGCGCGGTCGGCGTCGGGGCGACGGTGTACTTCGGCTCGCCGGAGAGCCGCCGCCAGATCTGGGAGATCAGCCAGGCCTTCAAGCGCGCCCACGAGCTGGGGATGGTGACCATCCTCTGGGCCTACCTGCGCAGCTCGGCCTTCAAGACGAAGGACCAGGACTACCACGTTGCGGCCGACTTGACCGGCCAGGCCAACCATCTCGCGGCGACGATCGAGGCCGACATCGT
>SZOV01000052.1 GCA_030263375.1 Deltaproteobacteria bacterium PRO3 | reverse complement strand
ATGATCGTCGACGCGCAAGATTTCGACGCCCAGCGCTGGTACCAGATCCTCGAGGAACAGCGGGTGAACGTCTGGTACACCGCCCCGACCGCGGTGCGGATGATGATGAAGGGCGGGAGCGAGCTCTCGCGCAGCCGCGACTTGAGCCGGCTGCGTTTCGTCGCCAGCGTCGGCGAGCCGCTCAACCCCGAGGCGGTGCTCTGGGGCGTGGAGGCCCTGGGCCTCCCCATCCACGACAACTGGTGGCAGACCGAGACCGGCGGCATCATGATCGCCAACTACGCCGCGATGGACATCAAGCCCGGCTCGATGGGCCGCCCCTTGCCCGGCATCGAGGCGGGCATCGTGCGGCGCCACGAGGACGGCTCGGTGGAAGTCCTGCCGGACGGCGAGCCGGGCGAGTTGGCCTTAAGGCCGGGCTGGCCTTCGATGTTTCGCGGCTACCTGAACGAAGAGGCGCGCTACCGCAAGTGCTTCGCCGGTGGTTGGTACCTGACCGGGGACCTGGCCAAGCGCGACGTCGAGGGTTACTATTGGTTCGTGGGCCGGGCGGACGACATGATCAAGTCGGCGGGGCACCTGATCGGGCCCTTCGAGGTGGAGAGCGCCCTGTTGGAGCACGCCGCCGTTGCCGAGGCCGGCGTCATCGGCAAACCGGATCCCACGGTGGGCGAGGTGGTCAAGGCCTTCGTCAGCCTGAAGCCCGGCTACGAGGCCGGCGAGGCCTTGAAACGGGAGCTCTTGGGCTTCGCCCGCACGCGCCTGGGCGCGGCGGTGGCGCCGAAGGAGATCGACATCCTTCCCGCGCTGCCGCGGACCCGCAGCGGGAAGATCCTGCGGCGCCTGCTCAAGGCGCGCGAGCTGGGTCTTCCCGAGGGCGATACTTCGACCTTGGAGGGCGGCGCATGAATCCGGTTTCCGCCGCGATCGCCGACAAGCTCGGACCGGAAAGGGTCTTCGAGCTCCTGCGCCAGATGCTGCGCATCCGCCGCTTCGAAGAGAAGGCCGCCGAGCTCTACGGCGAGACCAAGATCCGCGGATTTCTCCATCTCTACATTGGCGAGGAGGCCGTGGCCGCGGGGCTCATTCCCTATTTGCGCCCCGAGGACGCCCTCGTCGCGACCTACCGCGAGCACGGCCACGCCCTGGCCCGGGGCATTCCCGCCGGCGCGATCATGGCGGAGATGTTCGGCAAGCAGGAGGGCTGCAGCAGGGGGCACGGCGGTTCCATGCACCTCTACGACGCCGCGCGGAGGTTCTACGGCGGCAATGCCATCGTGGGCGGCGGCCAGCCCGTTGCCCTGGGACTCGCCTTGGCGGACAAGATGCAGGGGCGACCGAACGTCACCGCCTGCTTTTTCGGCGAGGGGGCCGTGGCCGAGGGGGAGTTCCACGAGTCGATGAACCTGGCCTCGCTTTGGTCCCTGCCGGTGCTCTTCTGCTGCGAGAACAACCTCTACGCCATGGGCACCCATATCCTGCGCTCCCACGCCCAGACCGATCTCTGCCTCAGGGCCCGCAGCTACGACATGGAGGCCGAGTCGGTCGACGGGATGGACGTCCTGGCGGTGGCGGAGGCCGCCGAGCGCCTGATCCGCGCGGTGCGGGAGGAGGGGCGGCCGCGCTTCGTGGAGTTTCGCACCTATCGTTTCCGGCCCCATTCGATGTTTGATCCCGACCTCTATCGCGACAAGAAGGAGATCGAGGAGTGGAAGCGGAAAGACCCGCTCCCGGCCTTGATCCAGGAGATGCGGTCTCGCGGCTGGCTCGACGAGGCGCGCCTTTCGACCCTGGAGGGCGAGGTGGCGCGCGAGATCGCCGAGGCCACGGCCTTCGCCGAGGCCGGGACTTGGGAGCCGGTCGAAAATTTATTGCAGGACGTCTATGCCCACTGCCCCTGACATGCGCCGCACCACCTACCGCGAGGCCCTCCGCGCCGCCTTGCACGAGGCCCTGAAGCAGGACCCGCGGGTCTTCTTGATGGGCGAGGACGTCGGGAAATACGGGGGCACCTACGCGGTGAGCCGCGGCTTCCTCGAAGAGTTCGGGCCCGAGCGGATCCGCGACACGCCGCTCTCCGAGTCCGCCTTCGTCGGCGCCGGGATCGGCGCGGCGCTGGGCGGGATGCGGCCCATCGTCGAGGTGATGACGGTCAACTTCAGCCTGCTCGCCCTCGATCAGATCCTCAACGGCGCCGCGACGCTTCGGCACATGTCGGGCGGGCAATTCAGCGTGCCCCTGGTGATCCGCATGGCGACCGGCGCGGGGCGTCAGCTCGCGGCCCAGCACTCGCACAGCCTGGAGGGCTGGTACGCCCACATCCCGGGGATCCGCGTCCTCGCCCCCGCGACCCTGGAGGACGCGCGCGGCATGCTGTGGAGCGCCCTGCAGGAGCCCGATCCGGTGATTATCTTCGAGCACGCCGTCCTCTATAATCTGGAGGGCGAGCTCCGCGAGGACGCAGGGCCTGTTCCCTTGGACCGCGCCGCCGTTCGCCGCGAGGGGAAGGACTTAAGCCTCATCGCCTACGGCGGCACCTTGCCCAAGGCCCTGCAGGCCGCCGAGCGCCTCGCCGCGGAGGGCGTCGCGGCCGAGGTCTTGGACCTGCGCAGCCTGCGCCCCTTGGACGAGGCGGCGATCCTGGCCACCGTGCGGAAGACCCACCGCGCGGTGATCGTCGACGAGGGCTGGCGCAGCGGCAGCCTCGCCGCCGAGGTCAGCGCGCGGATCATGGAGGGCGCCTTCTACTCGCTGGACGCCCCGGTGCAGCGCGTCTGCAGCGAGGAGGTCCCGATTCCTTACGCCCGTCACCTGGAAGAGGCGGCCATTCCCCAGGTGGAGGACATCCTGGCGGCCGCCGGAAAGGTCTTGGGAAAAGATGCATGAGTTCAAGCTGCCCTCGCTCGGCGCCGACATGGATAAAGGAAAGCTCGTCTCCTGGCTGGTGAAGGAGGGCGATCGGGTGAAGAAGGGCGACGTCATCGCGGTGGTCGAGACGCAAAAGTCGGCGGTGGACGTGGAGGTATGGCAGGACGGAACGGTCGAAAAGATCCTCGTCCAGCCGAGCGACGCGGACATTCCGGTGGGCGCGGTCCTGGCCCTCCTGCGCGGGGAAGGCGAGACGGCGGCGGAGCCTCCGCTCGCGGAGGCAGCGCCCAAGAAGGTCCCTGCGGCGGCCAGCCGGCCCGCGGTCGCGGCACGCCCCTTGCCGCCTACCGTTCCCGGGGAGCGCGCTAAGATCTCGCCCGCGGCGCGGCGCCGCGCGGAGGAGTTTCGCCTGGATTTCACCAAGCTCCGCGGCAGCGGCCCGGAGGGCGCCGTCGTCCTGGAGGACGTCGAGGCCGCCATCGCCGCCCAGACTCCCGCCGCGGGCCTGCCCGCGAGCGGCGCCCAAGAAAAGCAACTCGCGATGCGCCGGGCCATCGCGGCGGCCATGGAGAAGTCCCATCGCGAGATTCCGCTTTTTTTTCTCGAAACCCTGATCCCCATGGAACGGGCCCTCGGCTGGATGGAGGCCCGGAACCGCGACCGTCCTCCCAACGAGCGCCTGCTTTACGTCGCCTTGCTGCTGAAGGCGGTGGCACTCGCGCTGCAGGAGATCCCCGAGTTCAACGGTTATTATCTGAACGGAGCCTTCCAACCGGGCCCGGGAATCCACCTCGGCGTCGCGGTCTCGCTGCGCGAGGGAGGCCTACAGGCGCCGGCGATCCACGATGTGGACCAAAAGGACTTAAGCCGAATCATGGCGGAGGCTCAGGGCCTGGTGAAACGGGTCCGCAGCGGCGGCCTTAAGGGCTCGGAGCTCACCGACCCGACGATCACCGTGACCAGCCTGGGCGAGGAGGGGGTTGAGAAGGTTTTCGGCCTGATCTACCCGCCCCAGGTGGCGATCGTGGGCTTCGGCAAGGTCTATCACGCGCCCCTGGTGGAGGAAGGGCAGGTCGTCGCGCGGCGCGCGATCACCGCCGTATTGTCCGCGGATCACCGCGCCAACGACGGCCACCGCGGCGCCCTGTTCTTGAAGGCGATCCAAAGGCGTCTCCAGGAGCCGGAAAAACTATAGGTGAAATATGGTTCTCAAAAACGAAGTCCTGAACCTCTTGCAAGAGGTCGCCCCCGAGGTGGACCCCGAAAAGCTGGATTTGGATCTGCCGTTGCGGGACCAGGTAGATATCGACTCCATGGACTTTTTGAATTTCCTCGGTCGGATTTACGAAACGCTCGGCGTTAACGTCCCGGAATCCGACTACGCGAGCTTGCGTAGCTTAAACGATCTTCTGCAATATCTGGAAAAAAAGCGGGGAGGTGCGCCATGACGGGAGGCTTGTACGCGGCTCCGTTCCGCATCCATGCGGACGGTCGTCATTTGGAGGGGGATCTGGTTCTTCCCGCGAAGGCCCGTTCCCTGGTTCTCTTCGCCCACGGCAGTGGGAGCAGCCGGCACAGCCCGCGGAACCGCTTGGTCGCGCGCGTCCTGCAAGAAGCCGGAATCGGCACCCTCTTGTTTGACCTCCTGACCCCGCCTGAGGATGTCGACGTCGACAAGCGTTTCGATATCGGTCTATTGACGCGACGTCTCGTGGCCGCCACGCTGAACTTAAAGGAGCGCCCGCAGACGGCCCGGCTGTCCCTCGGCTATTTCGGGGCCTCGACGGGCGCCGCCGCAGCCCTGCAGGCGGCGGCCGAGCTGGGGCCGCAGATCCGGGCCCTGGTCTCGCGGGGCGGCCGGCCGGACCTCGCGATGGAGGTCCTGGATCGCGTCCAGGCCCCGACGCTCTTGATCGTGGGCGGCTACGACGACGTCGTCATCACCTGGAACCAAGAGGCCTACGAGCGCCTGCGCTGTACCAAGAGGCTCGAGATTGTCCCCGGAGCCACGCACCTCTTCGAGGAGCCGGGCAAACTGGAAGCGGTCGCCAGCTTGGCTCGGAATTGGTTTGAAAAATACTTGAACTAATTCTGCGAGGGAGCCGGGATGGGGCGAATTCGGCGCGAGCTATCGGAATTTTTCGGCGACCCCTTCCGGCGCTACCTGTTCCTTGCCTTGGCCCTGCTTTACGGGGTATTGTGGTTTCGAGACGGAGTCCACGGACCTGAAGAAATCGGGGGCGGGGGCGAGGTCCATTATTTCTTCCATCCCCAATGCCCTCATTGTGAAGTGCAGCGGGGCTTCAACGAAATATTGCAAAGGAAATATCCGGACCTGTCCTGGATTAGGCACGATGTCTCCAAAGCGGAGGAGGCGGCGCGGTTCCGGGAGTTCGCCCGTCGCTATCGGATCCCCACCGGGGAGTTGGGAATCCCGGCCACCTTCTTTGGCGATCGCTACTTCATCGGCTTTGTCGGCCCGGAGACGAGCGGGGCGCGCCTCGAGGCGGGATTGCGGGAATTCCTTAGCCTCTCGGCTTCGGAGGCTGCTTCGGAAAGGGCGGTTTCGGCCGCGGCCGGCACGGTCCGGCTCGCTCTGCTCGGGGAGTTCGATATTCGCGCCTATTCTTTGCCCGTCTTGGCGGTCCTGCTCGGCTTGGTGGACGGTTTCAACCCCTGCGCGATGTGGGTCCTAGTTTACCTGATCTCCCTGATCCTGACGCTGCAAGATCGAGGCAAGATCTGGTGGCTAGTCGGGACTTTCGTCCTCGCCTCCGGGGTCTTGTATTTTTTGTTTATGACAGCCTGGCTTAACGCCTTTCTGTGGATCAGCTATATACGTCCCGTTTCGCTGCTGATCGGACTCTTCGCCTTGGGGATCGGCATTTTTCAGCTGCGGGCCTTTTTCACGGCCGCGCCGCTCGCCTGCTCGGTGGGGGATGCGGAGAAACGTAAGAAAACCCTTGGCAAAATTTCCGAGATTGTCCTTTCTCCGGTGGGCCTCGCGGGGATCGGCGCCATGCTGCTCCTGGCCTTTTCGGTCAATGCGATCGAATTCCTCTGCTCGGCCGGGATCCCCGCCATTTTTACGCATCTGTTGGCGATCACGCCGCTGGAGACCTGGCGTCACTACGCCTACGTCCTGATTTACGTCTTTTTCTTCATGTTGGACGACCTGGTCATTTTTACCCTGGCGGCCTTGGCGGTGCAATCCTCCGTGGGTCTTCGCTACGCCCGGTGGGGAAGATTGGTCGGTGGAAGCCTCCTGCTCGCGCTGGGGATCCTTTTGGCCTTCTATCCGCAAGTTCTGCGTTAAGGAATTAGTCCATGCCGCCTTCCACCACGAACTTGACGAAATCCGCCTCGGTCAGGATGCCGACCAGCTTCCCGCCCTCGACCACCGGCAGGCAGCCGAGCTTGTTGTCGAGCATGACCCGCCCGGCCTCTTCGATGTCGTCGTCCATTTCCGCGGTTTCGGGATCGGCGGTCATGATCTCGCCGACGGTCATGCGCTGGAGCAGCTCGCGCTGTTCGGTGAGGGGGAGGTCCTTTGCGGTAAAAAGTGCCGAGCGCAGCAGGTCGCGCTGCGAGACCAAGCCCACCAGGCGGCCTTCCTTGTCCTTGACCGGCATATGCCGGACATGGATGTCTTCCATCAGGTCGCTCAGGCGCGCCAGGTCTTCGTCGGCGTTCACGCTGAAGACGTTTTCGGTCATCAGATCCATGACCTTGAGTTTGCCCATGATTTGCCTCCTCCGGCGCGGGTGGGGCGCCGTCTTGTCCTCATCATGGGGGAATTATCCTCGGAAGGACATGACCAAGATCAGTCAAGGCAGGGCGGATTGGAGGTAGATGTCCGCCAGGCTCCCCCGTTCCGGGAAGTTGCTGCGGCCGGCGGACAGGGTGCGGAGGAATTCCACCTCAAGGTCCCGGGCCCCCAGCCCGCGGGCCAGCTCCAGTCCCCGCCGGGCGTAGCGAAGCACCTGGAGGGTCTCCAGGCCCGAGGGGTCGTCGAAGAACCAGCCGCAGCTGGTGAACATCAACATTGCGTGGCGCTGCAGCTCCAAGAGCGCCTCGACGCGCGCCTGTTTGGCCTCGTCGAGGGGGCTCCATGCGTAGCCGCGGAAAAATTCCTCGCGGCGGGCCGGAGAGGGGTCGAGGAGGATTTCCAGGTAATCGTTGCGCGCCGCCCAGGGGTCTCGCAGCCAATTCTCGGCCTCGGCTTGGAAAAACGCGGCCCAGGTATCCCGCAGGGCGTCCAAAGCCGAACGTAGCGGCGCCCGCCAGGCCTGCCTCCAACCGGGAATGCCCCCGACGTTGCAACCGCAATCCCCGCGCCAGCGCTCGACGCCGTGGGGGCAGCTCCAGGAGCTGTTTTCCAAGATCTCTACCTCAGCCAGCGGGGGAAAGAGATCCAGGTATTCGCCGAAGTTGGTCAGGCGGAGCGCGCCGCGCGCCGCGGCGGCGTCCAGGACGTAGGCCAAGCCCATGTCCCCGAATTTGTGGTGGTGGCCGTAGGTCTCGCCGTCGGTGGCGATGGCGAGGAACTCGGGGCCCGTGGGCCGGCCGCTGAAGCGGCCCAGGAGGCGGTTGAAAAAGGCCTCGCCGTCGCTGAGCAGCCGCTGGAAGGCGATGGCCTGGGAGAGGGGCCCCTCGTAGAAGAAGACGCTTAGGTCTTTCCCGGAAGGAAGGGAAATCCGGTAGGGCCTCAAGGGATCGACGCCCCCCGGAGGCACCTCTTGCCAGGAGGAGGCGCCGTCCTCCCGCCAGCGCCGCGCCTGGTGCGGGGCCAGGATCGTGAAGCGCAGGCCCTGCGCGGCCAGGATCTCGAGGGTCTCGAGGTCCACCGCGGTCTCCGGCAGCCACATTCCTTCCGCCTTGCGCCCGAAGCGGTGCGCGAAGTCCTTGAGCCCCCAGATCACCTGCGTCTCCTTGTCGCGGCGCGCGGCCAGCGGGAGGATAAGGTGGTTGTAGGCCTGGGCGAGGGCGGAGCCGTGCCCGGAGAAACGCTTCGCGCTCTCCCGGTCCGAGTCGAGGATGCCGCGGTAGACCTGCGGGGCCTCGCGTTCCATCCAGGCGAGGAGGGTGGGACCGAAGTTGAAGCTCATCCGGCTGTAGTTGTTTAGGCGCTTCACCATCCGGCCCTCGCGATCCAGGATGCGCGCCCCCAGGTTGGGCTCGTAGCACTCCGCGGTAATTCTTTGGTTCCAGTCGTGATAGGGGCTCGCCGACGGCTCAACCTCGACCTCGCCGGTCCAGGGATTCTCGCGGGGCGGCTGGTAGAAATGGCCGTGGATGCAGAGGTATCGCTCCAAGGGCTACTCCGGTCTGAAAAACACCGCCGCGAGCGGCGGCAGCGTCAGCTCGAGCGAGGCGGGGCGACCCTGCGCGGGCTGTGGGCTCGCGAGCACCCGGCCGAGATTCCCCAACCCGCTGCCGCCGTATTCCCGCGCGTCGCCGTTGAGCAGCTCCAGCCAGGCGCCGCCCTGCGGGACGCCGACGCGGTATTTTAGGCGCGGGACCGGCGTGAAGTTGGCGACCGCGAGAATCGGCACCGCGCCGGGCGCCCGGCGGATCAGGCTGACCACGCTTTGGTCGGCGTCGTGGCAATCCACCCATTCGAAGCCGCGCCCGTCGCAGTCCCAACCGTGACAGGCTGCCTCGCGGCGGTAGAGGCCGTTCAAGTCCCTCACCCAGCGCTGCAGTCCCTGGTGGGGCGGGTATTGGAGGAGGTGCCAGTCCAGGGATCTGTCGTGGTCCCATTCCCGCCATTGGCCGAATTCCCCGCCCATGAACAGGAGCTTCTTTCCGGGCTGCGCGTACATCCAGCCGAGGAGCAGCCGCAGGTTCGCGAATTTTTGCCAGTCGTCGCCGGGCATCTTCGCCAAGAGCGAGCCCTTTCCGTGAACGACCTCGTCGTGGGAGAGGGGCAGCATGAAGTTCTCGTGGAAGGCGTAGAGCATCCGGAAGGTCAGGTCCTGGTGGTGGTATTTCCGATGCACCGGATCCTGCCGAAAGTAGCGGAGGCTGTCGTGCATCCAGCCCATGTCCCACTTCATCCCGAAGCCCAGGCCGCCGACTGCGGTCGGGCGCGAGACCATCGGCCAATCGGTGGATTCCTCCGCGATCATCTGGACGTCGGGGTAATGGGCGTAGACCGTCTCGTTGAGGCGGCGCAGGAAGTCAATCGCCTCGAGGTTTTCGCGGCCGCCGTAGCGGTTGGGGATCCACTCGCCCTCCTGCCGCGAATAGTCGAGGTAGAGCATGGAGGCCACCGCGTCCACCCGCAGCGCGTCCGCGTGGTAGCGGTCCAGCCAGAAGTGCGCGCCGCTCAGCAGGAAGCTGCGCACCTCGTTGCGGCCGTAGTTGAAGATCTGGCTGTCCCAGTCCGGGTGCAGGCCCTGGCGCGGGTCGGCGTGCTCGTAGAGGGCGCTGCCGTCGAAATTGGCGAGGCCGTGGGCGTCGCCGGGGAAGTGGGAGGGGACCCAGTCGAGGATCACGCCGACGCCGTTTTGGTGGAGGCGGTCGATCAGGAACATCAGGTCCTGCGGGTCGCCGTAGCGTCGGGTCGCCGCGAAATAGCCGGTGACCTGGTAGCCCCAGGAGCCGGTGAAGGGGTGTTCCATCACCGGCAGGAATTCCACGTGGGTGAAACCCAGGTCGCGGACATAGGCGACGAGCTCTTCGGCGAGCCGGCGGTAGCTAAGCGGGCCCGAGGCGTCCCTTCGCCAAGAGCCGAGGTGCAGCTCGTAGACGGAAATGGGCGCCTGCAACGATTGCCGAGCGCCGCGGCCGCGCATCCAGGCCTCGTCTTCCCAACGGTAGCTCAAGTCCCAGACCTGCGAGGCGGAGCGGGGCGGGCACTCCGCGGCGAAGGCGAAGGGGTCCGCCTTCTCCAAGATCCGCCGATGGTGGCGGGAGCGCAGGCGATACTTGTAGAGGGCGCCGGGCCCGATCCCTGCGACGAAGCCGCTCCAGATCCCGGAGCGGCCGATCGGGTGCAGGGGATTCGCCTTCGGGTCCCAGCGATTGAAGTCGCCGGTCACCGCCACCGACTCGGCGTCGGGCGCCCAGACCGAGAAGCGCGTCCCCGCGGTTCCGTTTTCCACGACGGTCTGGGAGCCCATTTTTTCGTAGAGGCGCGCGTGGTTGCCCTCGTTGAACAGGTAAAGGTCCTGCTCGCCGAAAAAAACAGGCTCCGCCCGCGACGAAGCGGGCTTCAAGACGTGCAGCGCAGGCGGATGTTTTCCGGGCATAGATCCCTCGGCGAATTCGTCCCATTGTCCCGCAGCGGGCCCCGGGAGTCGACGGATTTATCGGTTTCAGGGAGGCGGCGCATGGACCAAGGCCCGCAGCCCGTAACCGATGGCAAAGGACAAGGAGGCCGCCGCCCCGCCCAAGAGGGCCGTCTGCAAGCCCGCGGCCAACGGATTTTTTCCCAAGATCCGGCCCTTGAGGACGCCCACCGCGAAGAAGGCGCTCAAGGTCAGAGTCGCGCTCCAGGCGAAATGCCGCTCCAGCGGGGCCGCTTGGAAGAGAAAGGGCAGCAGGGGGATCGCCCCGACCAGCAGGAAGGCCAAAAAGGTCGTCGTCGCGGAGATCCAAGGGACGGGGCTTTCCAGGGGCAGGCCGTATTCCTCCGCGATCATGGTGTCGATCCAGAGTTTGCGATCTTGGGTCACGGCGGCCACCACTTGGCCGAGGGCGGGCTCGCGCAGGCCTTTGCGGGCGTAGATTTGGCGGATCTCCTCCTGTTCGCCCTCCGGGATGCGCTCGAGGTGCTCTTCCTCGCGACGCCGCGCCTTGTCGACCCATTCGCGGTTGCTGCGAGCCCGCTCGAAATTGCTCACCGCCATGCTGAACCCGTCGGCCGCCAAATTGGCGAATCCCAAAATCAGGGCCACCTGGGAAGGGAGCCCGCCGCCCAGCACCCCGGTAACGACCGCGAAGGTGGTGACGCAACCGTCGATCGCGCCCAACACCGCGTCGCCCAAATAACCGACACCGCCCTTCCGGGCGAGCCGCCGCCGGATCGCCTCGGGGAGGTGCTCCTCGGCCAAATGGGTTTTTGACTCGGCGGAATTCAAGACAGGCTCGCGACGACCTTGCGCAATTTGTCCCGCACCCGCTGGGCCAAGGCCTCCAGTCCGGGGTTTTCCACGGCTCGCATCGAGGCCACGGGGTCCACCGCGGCGACCTCGACCAAGCCCGGCTCGATTTCCTGCAGGATGATGTTGCAGGGCAGCATGGTGCCGATCTTGTCCTCCGCCTGCAGCGCCTCGTAGGCGAGGGGCGGATTGCAGGCCCCGAGGATCTTGTAGGGGCGGAAATCGGCGTTCAGCTTCTTTTTCAAGGTGGCTTGGACATCGATCGAGGTCAGGATCCCGAAGCCCTCCGCCTGCAATTGCTCGGTCAGGCGGCGCTCGGCTTCTTCCATGCCGACCCGTAATTGGGTTGCGAAATAATAGGACATGAAGTGCCTCGGGGTTAACTCAGCCTTTTGAAGTCCGAGACGGCCTTTTTGACCGCGCGATCGACGTCTTTCGCCGCGGCCTTGAAGCCCTTCTTGACATCGCTCCAGGCCAGGTCGCTGCGGCCGGCCAGGCGGCGCAGGTCGCCCTGCAGCTTTTTTCGCTGTCGTTCCAGGTCGCGCAGGGACTTTTCGTATTGGCGTTTGCTCAAGGAAAAGAGCCGGCTGCCCTCGCGCTTCGCCTCGTCGAACTTTTTGGAGATTTCCTTCCAGTGCGCCTGCCATTGTTTCTTGAGCTTGGCCTTCGCGGCGCCGGGCTTGCGTTTTTGCGAACGTTTCTTCATCAGGGGCCTCCTTTCCAATGGGAAGAAAGAAATTTACGCCCTTTCGCGGATTATTACATGAGATTCGTCAGGAGACCGGCAAGAGGGCGTCTCGGATCCGCCAGGCCTCAAGGGCGGAGTCGACGAACCTCTCGTAGTACCTCAAGGACTTGAGGCAAAGTCTCGAATTTTTCTAGAGAATAAACAGCCTTTCGGAGCCAGTTGGGCCGCTCCCAGGAGGTGCCCGGTACGTTTTGCGGCTTGGGTTCCCCCCATAGGTCTTCCAAATTGATCAGGAGCCAGGCGGCCTCACTCGCGGCCAGGTGGCGCAGGCAGCCATGAAGCAGGGCCTGGAGATGGGAGGAATCGCGTTCCGCCTCGCCCGACCCGAAATAGGTCTCCAAGGCATTTCGCAGTTCGCGGCGTCGCCTCGTCTCCTGGGCCCAGGCGACCTCGTCCATCAGGCCCAAGGCGTGGCGGTCCTCCAGGTCGCGCCCCTCCCAAAAACCAGCGAAGGTTGGCATGTCGTGGGTGTTCAGACTCGCGACGCTGTCGGGCGGAGCCGCACCGAACGGCGCTTGGCCGTCCGGGCGTAGCTCGAAGGACGCGACGTGGCAGCGCAGGAGGCCGCGCCGGGCCATCGCGGGACGCAGCTGCGGCGGTACCGTGCCCAGGTCCTCGCCGACCAAGAGGCAGCGGGCCCGGTGGGATTCGAGGCAGAGCAGGGCATAGAGCTCCTCCGCCGGATAGCGCAGGTAGCATCCTTCCCGCGGCGAGAAGCCTTTCGGGATCCAGAAGAGGCGGTGCAGGCCCATCACGTGGTCGATGCGCAGCATCCCGGCGGCGCTCAAGGGGCGGCTCAGGGCGGCGCGGAAGTAGGCGTGGCCCTGGGCGCGGCTGCGTTCGGGGAGCGGCGGCGGGAAACCCCAATCCTGGCCGCGCGAGAAGAACGCGTCCGGCGGCGCTCCGACCGAGACGCCCGCAGCGAAGAGGCCCCGCTCGCGCCAGGCGTCGTAGCCTTGTGGGTGGATGCCCAAGGGGAGGTCCAGGTACAGCCTTAAGTCCAGGTCCCGCGCAGTTTGCGCGAGGGCGGCGACCTGCACCTCGGCCTGCCACTGGACATAGAGGTGGTAGCGCCGCGCCTCCTCCGCGAAGTCGCCGGGCTCGAGGGTCCCGGAGCGGAGTCGCTCCGGCCATTGGGGCCAGGTCGTCCCCTGTCTCTCCTCCGTCGCTCGGAAGCGGGCGTAGTCCTCGGCCTGGGGGTGGTCTTTCCGAAAGGCTTCGAAGTCCGAGCGGCGCGCGCTTGGGTTGGCGAAGAAGGCCCGCGCGAGTTGCTCCAGGACCCGCCGTTTCATCGCCATCTGTCCTCGGTAGTCGACGTGCCGGGCCTGCCGCGCCCCCTTCAGCCAGGCCTGCCATTCCGGAGAGCCGAGCAGGGACCGCGCCTCGGGACAGGCGGCGAGCTCGGGGATCTTCTCGAGGTCCAGATAAAGCTCGTTCCAAAAGAGCCGGCTCACCGGGGAGTAAGGGCTGGGATCGCAGGGCTCGTCCAAGAAGCTGGAGAGAAAGGGCAGGGTGCCGAGGGCGTGGCCGCCCTGCGCGCGGGTCCAGGCCATCAGGGCCTCCAGGTCGCCGAAGTCCCCCGCGCCGCCCTCAGCTTCCCGGTGCAGGGCGTAGAGCGGGAGGAAGAGGCCCCAGCGGCGGCCTTCCGGCATAGGCGGCGCGTAGGCGCGGGGCGGGGCGCTGATCAGCGTGGCCTTCAGCCCGGGCCCCGGCGCCTCCAGTAGGAGCGAATGCACGCCGGGCTCCGGCGCCGCCTCGAAACGCCACCGACGTTTTAGAAAGAAAATACCCTCGACCTCCACGCGCTCTTGCGTCGCCGCCCGCTCGGGGTCCAGCTCGAAGCGGCGCCGCTCGCCGCCTTCGGCGCGAAGTTCGGCCAAGAGACGAGGGTTCCCTTCCGACTCCGGAAGGGTGATCTCGATCTCCAGCGGCTTGTCTTGCCAATGGACGCACACGGGTTCCAAGGCACGCCGGGCCTCCTCCAGCCGGCGCGCGCGCAGGGCCTCCTTCGCGTCGGCCGACGCATCGACGGAAGCGCCGAGGACCCGCAGCGCGGCCAGCAAGACCTCGGGGGAGGCCTCTTGGTGGCGCCCCTCCGCGTCGACATAGGTCGTCTCCAAGCCGTAGGCCTGGGCGAGGGAGATGAGGGGATGTTCGGCCTCGGTTCCCATTCAGAACATATAATAGGCGTTTTTCAGGTATTGCAGCATCATGCGCTGGGTGTTGAAGAAGGAGCCGTTGTGGGCGATCGCCGCGCGCATCAGGCGATCGTATTCCTCCGGCCTTTGGTAGTAGAGCGGCAGGATCTGAGTTTCCAATTTGCGATAGAGCGCCTCGATGTCCTCCGCGGGCGAGCTCTCCCCGTCCCAGCCGTCGCCGATCGCCCATCCGGTCACGCCCTCGAGGTGGCCCTCGATCCACCAGCCGTCGAGGACGCTCAGGCTGGGGACGCCGTTGAGTGCCGCCTTCATCCCGCTGGTTCCCGAGGCCTCCTGGGGCTTCTGCGGCGTGTTCAGCCAGAGGTCCACTCCCGAGACCAAGAGTTTTGCCAGCGAGATGTTGTAGTCGGGGATGAAGACGATCCGCACCTGGTGGTCCAGGCTGCGCGACATCTGGTGAATGAAGTGGATCAGCGCCTTGCCCGATTCGTCGCGCGGGTGGGCCTTTCCCGCGTAGAGCACCTGGAAGGGCCCGGCGTGCGCTGCGATCTGGCGAAGCCGGTCGGGATTGCTGAGCAGGAGGTCCGGTCGCTTGTAGCCGGTCATGCGGCGAGCGAATCCGATGGTGAAGACCTTGGGGTCGAGGGCGGCGCCGCTGCGTCTCTGCACCTCTTGGAGGAGGTTTTCCTTGCTGCGGCGGTGGGCCTCGCGGACCTCCGCGAGGGGGATGCTCAGCGCGTGGCGCAGGTAGAGGTTGTCCCGTTTCCAGCCCGGGAGGTGCTTATTGTAGAGCTCGGCATAAGGTGGCGCCGTCCACATGACGGCGTGCACGCCGTTGGTGATCGAGTCGATCGGATAGTGCGGAAACATGCCGCGCGAGATCTCGCCGTGCCGCATCGCCACCCCGTTGACGTAATGCGAGAAGGTGAGGGCCAAGCTGGTCATGTTGAGGTTGCCCTGGACGCAGCAGCCGCTGGCCTCGAGGGCGGCGCAGCGCTCCGCTCCCAACACGCGGCGGGTCATTTCCATGTCGAACTGATCGTGCCCCGCCGGCACCGGCGTGTGCGTGGTGAAGACGCACTCCTGGCGGATCGCGTGCCGGTCCTTGTCGGTGGCCGCGGCCAGGCCGCGTTCGCCCATGTGTTCCTCGAGCAGGGCCAGGGTCAAGAGCGCGGAGTGACCCTCGTTCATGTGATAAGGATGGATGCGGTGGATGCCTAGGGACCGCAGCATGGCGATCCCGCCCAGGCCCAGGACGGCTTCCTGGCAGAGGCGGTAATAGTTGTCTCCGCCGTAGAGGCTGTCGGTCAGGGTCCGGTCGTAGTCGCTGTTCTCCGGGAGATCGGTGTCGAGGAAATAGACGGGCGTGATCCCGTGGGTGACGCCGTGGATACGGTAGCGCCAGGCCTGGATCCAGACGTCGCGGTTGTCCAGCCGGATTTTCACCTTGTGATCGTAAAACTCCATGTGCTCGGCGGGATTCCACGTGTCGGGATGCTCGACCTGATAGCCGTCGGCGCTGATCTCTTGGCGGAAATACCCCTTGCGATACAGCAGGGTCACCCCGACCATGGGGATGACGTTGTCGGCTCCCGCCCGCAGGGTGTCGCCCGCAAGGATTCCCAGGCCTCCCGAATAGGTATGGATCGCCGAGTCCAGGCCGATTTCCATGGAGAAGTAGGCGACGGTCGGCAATAGCTTCCGCGGGTCCCGGACGGTCGATTCATCCATGACAAGAATCATAAAGGCTGCCCAAAAATTTGGTTAGTATTAATATTACGGAAATGACGAGGAGCGTTATGTCGCGAGACCCGAAAAAACCGCGAATTTTATGGTTCCGTGAAATCGGCCTGGCCGACGTTCCCAGGGTCGGCGGAAAAAATGCCTCCCTGGGCGAGATGATTCGCGAATTGGGGCCCCAAGGGGTGAGGATCCCCGACGGCTTCGCGACGACCGCCGACGCCTACCGAGAATTCTTGGCCCAATCCTCCCTGGAGGCTCGCGTCCGCGAGCTACTCTCGGGCCTGGACCCGCGCGACGTGGGGACCTTGGCAAGCCGCGGGGGGCAGATTCGCGAGCTCCTCTTGCAACACCCTCTGCCCGAGGCTTTGAGCGCCGAGTTGCGCGAGGCCTATCGAAGGCTTGGCGAGGAGTACGGCGAAAATCCCGACGTGGCGGTGCGCTCCAGCGCCACCGCCGAGGACCTCCCCGAGGCGAGCTTCGCCGGCCAGCAGGAGACCTTTTTGAATATCCGCGGCGAGGCCGCCCTGCTCGAGGCCTGCAAGAAGTGCTTCGCCAGTTTGTTCACCAACCGCGCCATCGCCTACCGGGCCGAGCGGGGCTACGACCACCTGCAGGTCGCCCTCTCCGTCGGCGTGCAGAAGATGGTGCGCTCCGACCTGGGCAGCTCGGGCGTGATGTTCACTTTGGACACCGAGTCCGGCTTCCGCGACGTGGTCCTGATCAACGGCGCCTACGGCCTAGGCGAGAACGTCGTCCAGGGCGTTGTCGATCCCGACGAATTTCTGGTCTTCAAGCCCACCCTGCGCGAGGGCTATCGCCCCATCCTACAGCGGCGTCTGGGCTCCAAGGAGATCCGGATGGTCTACAACGCCCGTGGCGGCAGTAAGGAAACCCGCAACGTCCCGGTCCCGCCCGCCGAGCGGCGGCGTTTCTGCATCGACGACGAGGAAATCCTGCAATTGGCGCGCTGGGGCCTCCTGGTCGAGGCCCATTACAGCGCCAAGGCGGGGCAAGACCGTCCCATGGACCTAGAATGGGCGAAAGACGGTCAGAGCGGCGAGCTCTTCATCCTCCAGGCGCGTCCCGAGACGGTCCACGGGGCCAAGGGGCGACGGGCTTGGAAGAGCTATCGGCTATTGGAAAAGGCCGAGCCCTTGGTCGTCGGCAAGGCGGTCGGCGCGAAGATCGGCCAGGGCCGGGCGCGGGTCCTGCGCGAGGTGAGTGAGATGGAGGAATTTCGCGAGGGCGAGGTCCTGGTGGCGCCGATGACCGATCCCGATTGGGTGCCGCTCATGAAAAAGGCCTCGGCCGTCGTGACCGAGCGCGGCGGTCGCACCTGCCACGCGGCCATCGTGAGCCGCGAGCTGGGCCTGCCCGCCATCGTCGGCGCGGACGGGGCCACGGGGAAGCTCGGCGCGGGCCAAGAGATCACGGTGTCCTGCGCCGAGGGAGAGATCGGCAAGGTCTATCCGGGCCTGCTTCGCTTCGCGACCGAGGAGATCTCCCTCGAGAAGATGCCGCGGCCCAAGACCAAGATCCTGCTCAACGTCGGCGAGCCGGACCGCGCCTTCGAGCACTCCTTCCTGCCCAACGACGGGGTGGGCCTGGCGCGGATGGAGTTCATCATCAACGACGCGGTGAAAGTCCACCCGATGGCCCTGCGGCGCTACCCGCATTTGCGGGATCCGGAGGCCCTGCGGCGGATCGAAGCCCTGACCGAGGGCTACGCCGACAAGGGCGAGTACTTCGTGCAGAGGCTCGCCGAGGGGGTGGGGAAGATCGCCGCCGCCTTCTACCCGAAGGAGGTCATCGTCCGCACCTCGGACTTCAAGACCAACGAGTACGCCGACCTGATCGGCGGCCGCGAGTTCGAGCCCGAGGAGGAGAACCCGATGCTCGGCTTCCGCGGCGCCTCGCGCTATTACCACGAGCGCTACCGCGAGGCCTTCGCCCTGGAGTGCGCGGCGCTCAAGCGGGTGCGCGAGGCCATGGGCCTCAAAAACCTCAAGGTCATGATCCCCTTCTGCCGCACGGTGGAGGAGGCGCGGAAGGTCCTGGCGGAGATGGAGGCCAACGGCTTGAAACGGGGTGTGTCGGGCTTGGAGGTCTACGTCATGTGCGAGATCCCCGCCAACGTCCTGCTCCTGCGCGAGTTCGCGAAATATTTCGACGGCTTCTCCATCGGCTCCAACGACCTGACCCAGCTCACCCTGGGTCTAGACCGCGACTCCGAGATCGTCTCCGGCCTCTTCGACGAGCGCAACGAGGCGGTGAAGGAGATCCTGCGCATGGCGATCCGCGGCGCGAAGGACGCAGGCGTCAAGATCGGGATCTGCGGCCAGGCGCCCAGCGACTATCCGGAATTCGCGGAATTCCTGGTCGGCGAGGGGATCGACAGCATCTCGCTCAACCCCGATACCGTTATCAAGACCACGCAGAGGATCCTCGGCGCCGAGGCGGCCCGCGAGGCCAGCGGCGGGGCCTGGTTGGGGGGCGACTGATGCGGATCCCTCGCCGGGGCTTCCTTCTTTTCCTTTTGGCGATGCCCCTGGGCGTCTGGATTTCGCCTGTGGCCGAGGCCAAACCGACCCGTTACGGTGAAATCCTTTGCCAGGAGAAGGGCTATCGCTGCCAGGAGGTCCTGGAAGGCGACAAGTGGGCGAGCCTCTGGTCGGACGAGGCGCAGCGGGATTTGGTCAAGCGCGTGAACCGCATGAACGTCCGCCTGAGACCGGGCATGACCCTCGCGGTTCCGGAGGAGCTGGAAAAAAAGGATACTCTGGACCTCGCCCCCTTTCCCGCCCAGATCGAGGCCACAGGGGAGCGGGAGATTCGCGTCGACCTGGACCGCCTCGCCTGGGCCGCCTACGACGCGGAGGGTAGGCTGCTGAAGTGGGGACCCGCGGCCGGCGGCAAGGACTACTGCCCCGACACCGGCGAGGCCTGCCGGACGCGGACGGGGGAATATCGGATCGAGCGGATGGGCGGCGCCGGCTGCAAATCCAAAAAATTTCCCATTCCGAACGGCGGCGCGCCGATGCCTTATTGCATGTTTTACTCGGACGGATACGCCCTGCACGGCTCCTACGAGGTGCCCGGCTACAACGCCAGCCACGGCTGCGTCCGGCTATTTCCCGAGGACGCGAAGTGGCTGCGCCAGGAATTCGTGGAGTCGGGAACCTTGGTGAAGGTCCTGCCTTACGGCGAGGGTTGAGCCTGCGGAGGCGAGGGCCGCCAAGGGGGCTCTTGCAGCATTCGGTCGTAGAGCTCGAGGTATTGCCGGGCAGAGTATTTCCAGGTGAAATCCGCGGCCATGGCGCGGCGCCGCGCGGCCTCAAGCGCCTCCTTGCGCTGAAAGAGCTCGGCGGCCCGGCGCAGCCCTTCGCGCAAGGCATCGCCCCCCAGGCTTTCCAGCACAAAGCCGGTCCCGCCCTCGGGGTCCCGGCTCAAGTCCCGGACGCTGTCCTTCAAGCCGCCGATGCCGTGGACGATCGGCAGGGTCCCGTAGCGCAGGGCGTAGAGCTGGTTGTAGCCGCAGGGTTCGAAGCGCGAGGGCATCGCCAAAAAATCCGCCCCTGCGGTGAGGCGCTGGGAGAGCCCGACGTCGTAACCGATCCGCAGGGCCACGCGCTCCGGCATCTTCTCCGCCAGGCGGCGCAGGCCCGTCTCGAAGCGCGCCTCGCCCTGGCCCAAGAGGGCCCATTGAAAGTCCAGCTCCGCGGATCTTCCAAAGGCCTCCAAGAGCAGATCGATGCCCTTTTGGTCCACCAGCCGGCTGATGGTGCCGAACAAGGGAGTCTCAGGCGCTTCGGGCAGGCCCAGCTCGCGCTGCAGGGCCGCCTTGCAGGCCGCCTTGCCGCGCAGGTCCGCGGCCGAGTAGTGGAAAGGCAGGTCCGGGCTTCGCTCCGGGTCCCATTCCTCCTCGTCGATGCCGTTGAGGATGCCCATCAAACGGTCCCCGCGTCTCTCCAAGACCCCTTGCATCCCGAAGCCCAGCTCGCTCTCCAAGATTTCGCGGGCGTAGGTGGGCGACACGGTGGTGAGGGCGTCGGCGGCGACGATCCCTCCTTTCAGCAGGCTGAACTTTTGATAGAATTCCAGCCAGTCGGGATGAAAATACCGGTCCTCGAGCCCCAGCGTTGGAAACTCTTCGCGGGGAAAATTCCCCTGGTAGGCCATGTTGTGCAGGGTGAGGAGGCAGCGGCTCTTGGCGAAGGTCGGGTCTTCGGCCCATTGGGTCTTGAGGTAAATCGGGATCAGGGCCGTCTGCCAGTCGTGGCAATGCAGGATTTCATAGGGGTTTCCCTGCGCTCGGATCCATTCCAAGGCGGCGCGGCAAAACACCGTGAAACGCAGGCAATTATCCGAAAAATCGCCCGAGCTTTCGCCGTAGAGGCCGGGGCGATCGAATAACCCCGGGATCTCGAAGAGATACAGCTCGGCGCCCGCGGGATTTCTCCCCAAAAAAATCCTCACCGCGAAGCCCCGGCCGCCGGCCGAGACGCAAAGTTCGCCCCGCACCTCGCCGAGAAATCGCTTCGGGATGGAGGTGTATTTGGGGAGAAACAAGGCGGGCTTGCGCCCCAGCTTGACCAAGGCGTGGCTGAAGCTCCCCACCATGTCGGCCAGGCCCCCCGTTTTGGCGAAGGGCTCGATTTCGGAGGCGATGAGCGCTATCTTTGGCAAGGACATTCTTCAAGCATACGGACCCCTAAGGGCGGGATCAATCAATTCCGTTTTCTTCTCTGACAAAAGTCATGCGATTCGCTGACCGATCTCATGGGCGGCACGTTATTTTTTCCGGAAAATGCAACCAGTTTGCGGCGAAATCACGGCGGGCAAGGAAAAAGACGAAAGGAGGCGCTATGAAAGTCCAGGAAATCATGAGCCGAAACGTCCGCTCCTGCGGGCCCGAGGCCAATCTCGCCGAGGCGGCTACTTTGATGTGGGAGGGGGACTGCGGGGTGATCCCGGTGACCGAGGACGGCCGGAAAGTGAAGGGCCTGATCACCGACCGCGACATCTGCATCGCCGTGGCGACGCGGCATCGCCGGGCCGACGAGATCGGCGTCGGTGAGGTGATCAGCGGGCAGATCTTTTCCTGCCGCCCGGACGACGACCTTCGCTCCGCGCTGGAAACCATGCGGGAGCACAAGGTGCGCCGCCTCCCGGTCGTGGATAAGGCCGGGGATTTGCAAGGCATGCTCTCCCTCAACGACATCGTCCTGGAGGCGAAGGTGGGGAAGGCACGAAAGGGCATCGGCCTGGAAGAGGTTTTGGACGCCTTAAAATCAATCAGCGAGCACCGCTTGGTCGCGGTGGCCGCCTGAGGAGGGTGATATGGGTACCGAGGGGCACAGGGTGGCAGAGAATCATCGTTGGGCGATCGTCCTGGCGGGAGGCGAGGGGACGCGGCTCAGGACCCTGACCACCGACGCGGCGGGCGTGGCCATTCCTAAACAATTTTGCTCCTTTCAGCGACCGCACTCCATGCTGCGGGACGCGCTGCACCGGGCGGAACGCCACGTCCCCAAGGAGCACGTCGTCACGGTGGTCGCCGCCGGACACCGGCATTGGTGGGAGCCCGAGCTGGCGGATTTTCCGCGCGAGAACGTCCTGCAGCAGCCGGCCAACCGGGGGACCGCCGCGGGGATCCTCTTTCCGCTGATCGAGATTTTGAGGCGCGACCCGGAGGCGGAGATCCTCGTCCTGCCCTCCGACCATTTCGTCGGCGACGAGGCAGTGCTGGAGCAGGCCTTCCAGGCCGCGCTGCCGGCGGCCCATGAGGTCTTCCAAAGGGTGGTCTTGTTGGGCATCACCCCCGACGTGCCGGACTCCGAATACGGTTGGATCGTCCCGCGATCCCGCGGCAAGGAGTTGGTTGCCGGCGTGGAGCGGTTCGTGGAGAAGCCGGAGCCCGGCGTGGCACGGCGATTGCTGCGCGAGGGCGGGCTGTGGAACAGTTTCATGTTCGCCGCCTCCGGGAAGACCTTGTTGTTCCTCTATCGCGAGATCCTCCCGGACCTGCTGGTGCCTTTCCTTCCGCGGCTCATCGAATCCGCGGAGGACTGGGACCCCGCGCGGCTCGCGGAGACCTACCGGAACCTGCCGACCTACGACTTCTCCCGGCACCTGCTGGAGCGGGCGGCCAACCACCTGGGGGTCCTGGCGGTCCCGCCCTGCGGCTGGAGCGACCTGGGGACGCCGGATCGCATCCGTCGCTGCCTGGTGCAGAGCGGGGAGGATTGGGATGTCGACATCCATTCGAAATACGCCGGCCGCGTGGTCGGCCTGCCCGCCCGCGGGACGCCGCTGAAGGTCTCGGGCGGGGCAGGATAACAAGATCCAGAAAGGAGCATCCCTTGCCGTTTCGAGATCGAGAGCAAGCCGCGGAGCAACTCGCCAAGGCCTTGGAGAAATACCGCGGGAAAAACCCGCTAATCTTGGCCATTCCGCGCGGGGCCGTCCCGATGGCCGCGCGAATCGCCGAGTTCTTGGGCGGCGAGGCGGATGTCGTCTTAGTGCGCAAGCTGCGTGCCCCCGACCAGCCGGAACTCGCGGTGGGGGCCATCGACGAGAGTGGCCATTATTACCTGCACCCCTACGCCCAGGCCCTGGACCTCGACGACGCCTATTTGGAACGGGAAAAACAGTTTCAAATGCGCACCCTGCGGGAGCGGCGGGCTCTCTACACGCCGGCCCGACCGCCGGTCGATCCCAAGGGCCGGGTGGTGATCGTCGTCGACGACGGCATCGCCACCGGCTCGACGATGATCGCAGCCCTGCAGGCCCTCCGGGTCAAGGGGCCCGAGCGGCTGGTGGCCGCGACGGCGGTGGCCCCGGCGGATACCCTGCGGCGCCTCGAGGCCTATGCGGACGAGATCGTCTGCCTCGAGGTCCCGCCGTATTTTCACGCGGTCGGGGAGTTCTTCGAGGATTTTTCCCAGGTCTCGGACGAGGAGGTTGTCGCCTTGCTGCGGCGTAGGCGCCAGAGCGCGTAGAGCAGTCCGCCCAGGGCGGCCACGCCGATCAGGGGCGGCAGGAGCTCCGCGACGATCCAGGTTTCGGCATGCGGGTGAAGATGGGGAAGGCTGCCGAGATGGGCCAGAGGGATGGGCATGGGCGACTCCTGAAAATGCATGACATAAATACCACGGGTGTTAAAATTTCGCATGGCTTTTGTCGTTGAACGGCCCGGGATCGACAGCATGTTCCAAGACCTGGTGGAACGTGGCTACGAGGTGGTCGGCCCCACGGTGCGGGAGGGGGCTATCGTCTACGACTCGATCCGCGGCACCGCGGACCTTCCCGTCGGTTGGACCGACGCGCAGGAGGGCGGAAGCTACCGCCTGAAGCGGCGCGACGACGCCGCGCTCTTCGGCTACGCCGTCGGCCCCCATTCCTGGAAAAAATTCCTCCACCCCGCCCGGCGCCGCCTCTGGCAGGCGAGCCGCGAGGGAGGGGGCTTCGAGATCCGGCCCGAGCCTGCGAGCGGGCGGCGCTACGCCTTCGTCGGGGTGCGGGCCTGCGAGCTGAAGGCGATCGAGATCCAGGACCGCGTCTTCTTGGAGGGCCACTATCAGGACCCTTCCTACCGCGGGCTTCGTGAGGCTGCCTTTCTGATCGGCCTCAACTGCGGCCAGGCGGGCGGTACTTGCTTTTGCGTCTCGATGGACGCCGGTCCCGCCCTGAAATCGGGCTTCGACCTCGCCCTGACCGAGGTCTTGGCGGAAGGCCGGCATTATTTCGTCGTGGAGGTCGGCTCCGAGGCGGGGGCCGAGGTCCTGCGGGCGACTCCTCACCGCGAGGCGAGCGACGCAGAAACGGCCGCGGCCCGAGGGGTGGTCGCGGCGACCGCCGGGCAGATGGGCCGCGCGATGGACACCGCCGGCATCAAGGAAT
>SZOV01000051.1 GCA_030263375.1 Deltaproteobacteria bacterium PRO3 | reverse complement strand
GGCCCAAGGCGACCGAGCCCCTGCCGGTCCCCGCCCCCGTCGAGAAGCGCTTTTCCGCGGGGCAGACCCTGATCCCCAAGAGCGCGGATCAGGCGACATTGCTCCTCGGGCACTTCGGGGACAAGCGCTTCAATCCCGACAAATTCGCCCTGATGCTGCTCAACGATATCTTGGGCGGCGAGGCCTTGGTCAGCCGGCTGGGCAAGCGGGTGCGTTCGACCCTGGGCCTGGCCTACGGCATCTACTCGCGCTTCGGCCTGGAGACCGACTACGGGGTCTTCTACATCATGGCCCAGACCCAGGCGAAAAACGCCAAGCGGGTCCTGGCCGAGAGCCGCCGCATCCTCGAGGAGATCCGCCGCCCGGGCAGCGTCACCCAGGCGGAGCTGGACTTTTACAAGCAATCGCTGTTGAACTCGCTTTATTCGGAGTACGAGCCGAGGTACAACTTCGCCAAGGACGAGGCCCGTTTCGCCTATTATGGCTATCCGCCGAACTACCTCGAGCTGTTCCGCCAGAACATCGAGAAGGTGACTCTGGAAGATATTCAGCGGGTCGCCGAGCAGTACCTCAAGCCCGAGGCCCTGCAGGTCTTGGTGGTGGGGGACCCGAAGAAGATCGGGCCGATGCCGGGGGCGAGGGTGATGTCCATTGGTCAATAACCTTGATTTTTCATGAAAACGATTCTTTCCAATCTAATCGCAAAACACCTCCGTGGCCTCGGTCATGAACCTCCTTCCGAAATTGTGCTCGACGCCCCCAAGGTCAAAGAGCACGGCGACCTGAGCAGCAACGTCGCCCTGGCCCTCGCCAAGGCCGCCAAGCTTCCGCCGCCGAAGCTGGCCGAGCAGCTGGCCTCGGCGCTGAGCGGCGAGACCTCGATCTTCGAAAAAGTCGAGGTGAAGGGACCGGGCTTCCTCAACTTCTTCCTCAAGCCCACGGCCTACCACGAGGCCCTCAAGTCCCTCTGGCAGGGCCCGAACGCCTTGCAGTCCTTCGACTTCGGCGGCGGCCGGCGCGTCCTGCTGGAATTCCTCAGCGCCAATCCGACCGGCCCGATGCACGTCGGGCACGGCCGCAACGCGGTGGTAGGCGATTGCCTAGCGCGGCTGCTCGAGGTGACCGGGCACCGGGTGACGCGGGAGTTCTACGTCAACGACCACGGCGTCCAGATCAAGACCCTCGGCCATTCCGGCTGCCACTACCACACGGTGATGACCCAGGTGGGCGGCGTCGAGGTCGCACTGCCCGAGGACGTCTATCGCGGCAAATACCTCGAAGACCTGGTTATCGAGCTCAAGGATCGCAT
The DNA here is from genome assembly GCA_030263375.1 of Deltaproteobacteria bacterium PRO3. NCBI lineage: Bacteria > Deltaproteobacteria > Deltaproteobacteria bacterium PRO3. The sequence continues at coordinate 22,501 of SZOV01000051.1, read as the reverse complement.
CGCCCCGATCAAGCACGACCCCCTGGCGGTGGGCAAGCTGCTGGGCGTCGAGTTGCTCGAGACCATCAAGGAAGAGCTGCTGCGCTTAGGCATCGTCTTCGACCATTATTATTCCGAGTCCTCGCTCTACGAGGAGGGCAAGATCGACGAGGCCTTGGCCGTATTGAAGGCCAAGGGCATGACCTACGAGCGGGAAGGCGCGCTGTGGTTCAAGACCAGCGAATTCGGGGACGACAAGGATAGGGTCTTGATCAAGGGCGACAACACCTACACCTATTTCACGCCGGACATCGCCTATCACAAGGACAAGTTCGACCGGGGCTACGACGTCTACCTCAACGTGATGGGCGCCGACCACGGCGGCTACGTCCAGCGCCTCAAGGCGGCGGTGGCGGCCCTGGGCCACAACCCCGAGAAGCTGCACTTCCTGCTCATGCAGCTCGTCAACCTGAAGCGGGGCGGCGAGGTCGTCAACATGAGCAAGCGCACCGGCGAGTACGTGACGCTGCACGAGGTGATCGACGAGGTCGGGAAGGACGCGGCGCGCTTTTTCTTCATGATGCGCTCGCACAACGCGGCCTTGGACTTCGACCTCGAGCTCGCCAAGCAGCAGAGCGCGGAGAATCCCGTCTATTACATCCAATACGCCCACGCGCGGATGTGCTCGATCTTCCGCAAGGCGGAGGAGGCGGGCTACCCGGCCCCCGAGGCCCTGGGCGAGCCGGGGCTAAGCCCCTTGCAGCTCGAGGAGGAGATCGGCCTGGTCAAGACCTTGCTGAACTATCCCGAGACCTTGGCGGGGGCTGTACAGTTTTACGAGCCGCACCGCGTGGCCTTTTACCTCTTGGATCTAGCCAAAACCTTCCAAAACTATTATACCCGCGCCAAGGGCGACGACCGCTACCGCGTGATCGGTCCCCGGCGCGAGACGACCTTGGCGAAGCTGTATTTGGTCAAGACCCTGCGCGAGGTCTTTCGGCACGGCCTCAATATCCTCGGCGTCTCGGCGCCGGAGAGCATGACGAGGGAGAGCGAGGAATCATTTCCCGCCTGATCCCGCGCCTAAGGGAATGCATCATGGAAGAAAAATACCCGATCAAATTTTCCTTGAGCCAGTTCATCCTCCTGCTGGGGGTCGAGGTGGTGGTGCTGTCGCTGGTCTTTCTGCTGGGGGCCCGCTTCGGCAAGACGATCTTCCCCGAGCCCGCCCAGCCCTTGGCGGCTCAGCAGCGAGCCTTCCAAGATCTGGCGCCCCCCGCGCCCAGGGCGGCCAAGGCGCCGCCGCAGCACGACAAGCTGGTCGACACGGAGGAAGGCGCCGAAGGGGCGGTTCCCGGGGAAGGGGAAGAGGCGAATCCAGACATTCCGACCTACCACGTGGGTGCCGACGGCTCCACCCGGCCCGCGCCGCGGCAGGAACCCACGCAGGAAAACCTCGCCGTCAACAAGAGCCTGATCGCCACCAACGTCGACAAGAACACGATGGTGCGATTCAAGTCGAGCGGCAACAGCAAGTTCTCGATCCAGGTCGCGCAGTTCTTCGACGAGCTGCTCGCCTCCCGCGAGATCACCAAGCTCAAGTCAAAGGGCTACGAGGCCTACCTAGTCATCGACCAACGCGGTTCCACGCCTTCCTTCGACGTCCGCGTCGGCAGCTTCGGCGACCGCAAGCTGGCCGAGGACTTCGCGGCGAAGATGAGCAATCAGGAAAACGTCGAGCTGCGCGTGGTGCAGGCGGAGTAGGGATTTGCTAATCTAGAAGTCTGGCTCGCGAGCTGGATACCGATTACATTTCGACAGCGCCTCTGCGACGGCTTCCGCATGAATTTGAATTTCTGTATCTCTTTGGCAAGATGCGAAGTCTCCGCCGAGATCCATGGTAAGGTCGGTGCAGATCCTAGCCGATATCGAGCGCACTAGTTCTTTGTCCGGCTGGCGCTGAAGTATACACTCAAGTTTTTCTTTCTGGACTTTCATATTCATGGCTTCAATTTCTGCGGCCTTCGCGGCTTTACCCTTCTCTACCAGGCCGTGCCAGTAATTCGTTATCGCATCGATGCCCTGATTTAAAGGCTCAAAGGCCTTTGAAAGGTAATTTGCGGCGGATTGGTAAGTATCGTTGAGTTTGGAAATGGTTTGTGAAAACATGCGCCCTCCAAAAAATAAAATTTTCTTTGGAGTGCGGGATGGTTATCGGCGCAGTCCGAACAGAGTTGCTTCGCGCGGCGATTGATACACAATTTCGATTCGAATTAGATTTACGATTCATTCTCTGAAATTTATTGTAAGTTCGAGGATGCAACATAAACGTCTGTTTTTTGGAATGGCTCGGCCTCGCATCCAGACAGTTCGAAGCAACCCTATGAAGAGACGCGTGCCAGCATCGAAGCAAGCCGCTTCGCATTTGGCATCTAACTTGCTCCTTCTCCAGATGCCGGGAAATTTAGCCGGCCATTTGGGGGGATCCCCAAAATCTAGAGAACCCCGCCCGCAACACTCCACGGGTGGGGACAAGGGGCATCACATGGACTCGAAGTCTATGGCCGTTCAGGCCGGTGGAGTGTCATTCTCTTCGAAACGAGGTATTGGATGCCTATTTGTTTGAGGATCTGGATCAGGTTTGGGAAATAACCCATGAATGGCTGATCGAGTACAACGAGCAGAGGCCCCATGATGCCCTGGGAGGATTGCCCCCAAGCCTTTACAAGCTGAAACTCGAAACAAAAAATTCTATTTTGAATTGTCCGGTTGATGGGGAAGCTTACGGTCAGTTTTGGCCTGAGATTTTGGCCGATTATCTTCCAGTGTGGGTTTTTCCACTGATAAGTATTTGAAAAATATAAATAATATTAATTCTATGAAATTTCTTTGCTAAGCACAGAAATTTCATAGATTCTGGAGGGGTGAACCGAACAGATTATTACCCTCTCATCGACCAAGCCTTTCGCGTTACTCCCATCGTGGCGCTTCTGGGCCCTCGCCAGAGCGGCAAGACGACTCTCGCCAAGCAGTATATTGCCCGGGATGTTTCCCCCCATTCTGGCCCCGCCCATTTTTTCGACCTCGAAGATCCGGTGCATCTAGGCCGTTTGCAAAACGCTAAGCTCGCCCTCGAAAATTTACAGGGCTTGGTGGTCTTGGATGAAATCCAACGCGAGCCGGACTTGTTTCCCGTCTTGCGCGTCTTGGCGGATCGCGCCGGGGCCAAGACCAAGTTTCTGATTTTGGGCAGCGCCTCGCGGGATTTGATCCAGCAAAGCTCGGAAACCCTCGCGGGGCGAATCACTTTCTTGGACGTTTATCCCTTTTCATTGACCGAGGTAGGGCTTGAACATCAAGATAGGCTTTGGGTGCGAGGCGGTTTTCCGCGCTCCTATCTTGCGGAAGACGATGCCCTGAGCGCCGCCTGGCGAGAGGGCTATATCCGCACTTATCTCGAGCGGGATATTCCGCAGTTGGGCATTCGCATTCCCGCACCGGCTTTGCGGCGCTTTTGGATGATGCTGGCCCATTATCACGGGCAGATCTTTCAGGCTTCCGAGATCGGCCGCTCTTTGGATAAGGCCGACACTACCATTAAGAATTATCTCGATGTGTTGGTGGGGACCTTCATGATCCGGCGCCTCGATCCCTGGTACGAAAATATTGGGAAGCGCCAGGTAAAGCGCCCCAAGATCTATTTCCGCGATTCTGGGATCTTTCATCAATTGCTTGGGATTGCGGATTATTCCGCCCTGCAAGTCCATCCCAAGTTGGGCGCTTCATGGGAGGGCTTTGCGCTGGAGGAGGTCGCCCGCTTCTATCGCGCCACCGACGAAGAGATCTATTTTTGGTCCGTTCACGGACAGATGGAGTTGGATCTATTGCTCATCCGCGGCGGGAAGAGGCTGGGCTTCGAGGTTAAATTTTCCCAAAGCCCAAAGGTAACCGAGGCGCATCGAAAAATAGTCTCTTTGCTGAATTTAGAAAAACTGGTGTTCGTCGTGCCCGGAGAGGAGCGCTACCCAGTCGACGAGAAGCTCGAGGTTTGCGGGTTGCTGCGCATGCTTAAAAACGGGCGACTCGATACGGCAGATCCGTTCAGTGCCGGGGATTGGAGACGACCTGGCAAAGGCAGCGAATAAGGTCTAAAATGTATTGGAGTTAAAAACGAGGGCCGGAACGTAGCGGGAGGAACGATGAAAACCAAGACCAACCTGTCGTGGAGTTTGCTATTCGCTTGCATGCTGATCTCGACCCAGGCCGGGGGCCAGGAGCCCCTCAAGGCCGTGGTCACCGACCTTTGCGCCTCGCCCCGCTTCGAGGAAATCCTCGCGGCCATCGAATGCAAACGCAAAGCCTGCCCCGATCCCGACGGCGCCAAGGACGCGCTGTATATGAGGGCCTGCACCGAGGTCGATCCGGAGGCGGCGAACGTGCTGGGCGCTGTCAGCGTGCGGGACGACGGAAATTTACTGAACCAACGATCGGTCTTGAGGCGGGTCAACGAAAGCTACGACCTGATCGAGGCCCTGGAGGTCACCCGCCTCGAGAAGCCCGTCAAAATCACGACCCTCGAGCCCTGCGATTGCCTCGCCAAGCTCGCGGCCAAGACCCCATGCAAGGTCGAGCTATGCCCGAAGGAGCCCCCAGCTCCCCCTCCCGCGAATCCCCCGCCCGCGGACGAGCCCCGGGCCGAGCCGGCGGACAAAGAAGTCGTGCCGGAACGGACCGCGTCCTCCCTGCAAGGCGGAAGTTTTTGTTCCCTCAATACGCACGCCGCCGTTCCGGCGAGCGGATGGGCCTGGCTCCTTCTGCCCCTTGGCAGTGTTCTGTGGCTCTGGAGACGGCGCCGCATCCCATCATCCCATGGTTGACACTATATATATGGTCATTTATGGTGGCCTGCCATGGCCCAGCGCAAGAAAATCAGCACGACCGTCTATATCACCGAAGAGCAGAACGACAAGCTCAAGGCCTTAAACGACAAGACGAAGGTCCCCATCGCCGAGTACATCCGCCAGGGGATCGACCTGATCCTCGACAAGCACAAGGCCGAGCTGCCCGGCGAGCAACTCGGGCTTTACGACCGGACGGAAGGCAAGTAGAGAGCCCACCATGCCCGAAGTCCCCGCCCTGAAGAATATCCGCAATTTTTCGATCATCGCCCACATCGACCACGGGAAGTCCACGCTCGCCGACCGCCTACTCGAGTTCACCGGCGCCTTGAGCTCCCGCGAGATGCAGGACCAGTTCTTGGACAAGCTCGAGCTCGAGCGCGAGCGGGGCATCACCATCAAGGCCCAGACCGTCCGCCTCAACTACAAGGCCAAGGACGGCCAGACCTACATCCTCAACCTAATCGACACCCCCGGCCACGTCGATTTCCACTACGAAGTTTCGCGCTCGCTGGCTGCCTGCGAGGGCGCCATCTTGGTGGTCGACGCCTCCCAGGGCATCCAGGCCCAGACCTTGGCCAACGTCTACGTGGCCATCGACAACAACCTCGAGATCTTCCCGGTCTTGAACAAGATCGACCTCCCGGCGGCCGATCCGGCGCGGGTGAAAAAAGAGATCGAGGACGTGATCGGCCTCGACACCACCTACGCCGTCGAGGCCAGCGCCAAGTCGGGCATCGGCATCGAGGACATCCTCGAACACGTCGTCGCCGTCTTTCCTCCGCCCAAGGGCGATCCGGCTGCGCCCCTGCAAGGCCTGATCTTCGACTCTTGGTTCGACCCCTACCAGGGCGTCGTCGTCCTGATGCGCGTCATGGAAGGAACCGTGAAGAAGGGCGACGAGATCCTCTTCATGGCCACGGGCAAGAAGCACCCCATCGACCAGCTGGGCGTCTTCACCCCCCACGGCGTCGAGGTCGCGTCGCTCGGCGCGGGGGAGGTCGGCTTCTTCACCGCGGCGATCAAGGACATCCACGACATCAAGATCGGCGACACCGTCACCCACGCCGGCCGGCCGGCGGCCCAGGCCCTGGCGGGCTTCAAGGAAGTGAAGCCGATGGTGTTTTGCGGGATCTACCCGACGGATTCGGCCGAGTACGAAAATTTGCGCTACTCCCTGGAAAAGCTCCGCCTCAACGACGCCAGCTTCCAGTACGAGCCCGAGACCTCGCTGGCCCTGGGCTTCGGCTTCCGCTGCGGCTTCTTGGGCCTGCTCCACATGGAGATCATCCAGGAGCGCCTCGAGCGCGAGTACAACCTCAACCTGATCTCCACCGCGCCCACCGTCGTCTACATGGTGAAGACGGTGCAGGGCGAGGAGCTGACGATCGACAACCCGGCCAAGATGCCGGCGACCCAGGACATCGAGAGCATCCAAGAGCCCTACATCAAGGCGACGATCCACATCCCCGCGGAGTACATCGGCGCCATCATCCAGCTCTGCGAGGGACGCCGCGGTACTCAGGTTAAGATGGATTACCTGACGCCGACGCATATCGCTTTAGAGTATGAGCTGCCGCTCAGCGAGATCGTCTTCGACTTCTACGACAAGCTGAAGAGCCTCAGCAAAGGCTACGCCTCCTTCGACTACGAGCTTTTGGGTTACCGCGGCAGCGAGCTGGTCAAGCTCAACATCATGATCAACGGGGACGTGGTCGACGCCCTCTCGGTCATCCTGCACCGGGACAAGGCCTACCAACGCGGCCGCGAGCTCTGCGAGAAGCTGCGCGAGATCATTCCCCGGCAGCAGTACGAGGTGGCGATCCAGGCGGCCCTGGGCGGCCGCATCCTGGCACGCGAAACGATCAAGGCGATGCGCAAGAACGTCCTGGCCAAGTGCTACGGCGGCGACATCACCCGCAAGCGCAAGCTTTTGGAGAAACAAAAAGAGGGGAAGAAGCGTATGAAGCAGGTCGGCAACGTCGAGATCCCCCAGGAGGCCTTCCTGGCCGCGTTGAAGATTGATTAAGGGAAAGGCATTTCATGGAAAACAAATTCGAAGCCTCGATCGCAACCCCGCCGGCCCGCAAGGCCGCCAAAGAGAAATCCAAGACCCGCGAGTACGTCGAGGCCCTGCTCACCGCCGTCTTCATCGCCCTGTTTCTCCGCTCCTTCGTCGTCGAGGCCTTCAAGATCCCCAGCGGCTCGATGATCCCCACCTTGATGGTGGGCGACCACATCTTCGTCAACAAATTCATCTACGGGATCCGCGTCCCCTTCACCAGCCGCTGGTTGTGGAAGTACAAGGACCCGCAGCGCGGCGAGCCCATCGTCTTCATCTATCCCAAAGAACCGGGTCTCGACTACATCAAGCGGGTGGTGGGCCTCCCCGGCGACCGCGTCCTGGTCGACGGCGACGATGTCTACGTCAACGGCGAGAAGCTCCCGACGGTCCAAGTGCCGGTGCTGGGCAAGAGCGCCAAGAATCCGCGCCTGCTCGACCTCGAGCCCGTCGAGGCCTTCGGCGCCCCTTCCAAATTCAAGACCATTCCGGCCTTCGAAAATTGGGAGTATTTTCGCGTCTACCTCGAGAAGCTGGGCGAGCGCGTCCACCTCAAGCAGGAGGCCCCGCAGCACTATGAAGAGCGCAAGGAATACGTCGTGCCCGCCGACCACCTCTTCGTGATGGGGGACAACCGAGACAACTCGCAGGACTCGCGCTTCTGGGGCTTCGTGCCCATCGCCAACGTCAAGGGGCGGGCGATGTTCATCTGGCTCTCGCTGCGTTACCACAACGACCGGCCGGAGGAGGGGATCGCGGGATTTCGTTGGGATCGCTTCGGGCGTTGGATTCAGTGAGGTGCGGCCTCCCGCTTCCCGGGGACATATACCCCTTCGCTTTTTTCCCAGGACCTCAAGCCGGTCCTGGGAAAGGTCGAGAAGTCGAAGATATAGAAGGCTTTAAGGTGTTCGACTTCTCGAAACCCGCTCAGGGGTATATGTCCCCGGGAAGCGGGAGGCCGGATTATTATAGTCTTGGTCCGAAGATTGTGAGGAATTCTTAAGTGGTCGCGGGCGGTGTGCTTGTATTACAATCTTTCGCGTCCCATTATGAAACCCAGCAAGAAAAAATGGCGAGTATTATCCAATAGTTCCGTTGACAGCGCCCCTCCGGCGCCGCCGGTGGATTGGACCAAGCTCGACCCGCAGAACCTCTCCAATCCGGCCCTCTTCATCAACCGCGAGCTCAGCTGGCTTGAGTTCAACCAGCGCGTCCTCGACCAGGTCTACGACGCCTCGCTGCCCCTGCTCGAGCGGGTCAAGTTTTTGGCCATCGTCGGCACCAACCTCGACGAATTCTTCATGATCCGCATGGCCACACTGCTCAAGAAGATCCGCGCCGGGATCGAGGACGTCAGCCTCGACGGGATGAGCGCCCGCCAACAGATCCGGGCCGTCCGCGAGCGCGCCTTCAAGATGATGAAGGACCAGAGCGATGCCTGGGAAAAGCTGCTGCGGCCCGCGCTTGAGAAAAACTGGGTGCATTTCCTCGAGATCCCCCAGTACACGCCGGCGGTGCAGGAATATCTCAAGGACTATTTCAAGAAGCAGATCTTTCCGGTCCTGACTCCGCTGGCCTTCGATCCGGCCCATCCCTTCCCGCACATCTCCAACCTCAGCATGAATTTCGCGGTGGGCCTGCAGCACGAGGGGGAACGCAAGTTCGCGCGGGTCAAGATCCCCAGCATGCTGCCGCGCTTCATCCCCATCCCCGAGTCCATCAGTACCAAGCCGGGGCAGAGCTTCGTCTTCCTCGAGGACGTCATCCGCAGCAACATCGGCGAGCTTTTTCCGGGCATTCCCGTGGAAGAGGTCTACCTGTTCCGCGTCATCCGCGACACCGACCTGGTGATCCAGGAGGACGAGGCCGACGATCTGCTCGAGTCCGTCGACAAGAGCCTGAAACAGATCCGCTACGGAGCGGTCTCGCTGCTCAAGGTCGAGGCGGCCATGCCCGAACGCATTTTGGACATCCTGCTCGAGAACTTCCAGATCCGCGAGGACGTCCTGATGCGCAAGGAGACGCGCATGTTCTTCGGCGATTGGTGGGCCCTCACCAAGCTGCACCTGCCGCAGCTGAAGTTTCCGCCTTTTTCGCCGCGCGTGCTTTTTCCCTACGAGGAGAAGGACAAGCTCTTCGAGCAGATCCGCTACGGCGACTACCTGGTGCATCACCCCTACGAGTCCTTCACCTCCGTCGAGTCCTTCCTCCGCGCCGCGGTGGACGACCCGCAGGTCATCGCCATCAAGATGACCCTGTACCGCATCGGCCCCAACTCGCCGATCGTCGACCAGCTGATCGAGGCGGCGGAGGAAGGCAAACAGGTCGCGGCGGTGGTCGAGTTGAAGGCCCGCTTCGACGAGCGCAACAACATCGTCTGGGCCAACCGGCTCGACGAGGTCGGCGTCCACGTCAACTACGGCCTGGTCAACCTCAAGACCCACGCCAAGCTCTGCATGGTGGTGCGCAAGGAGGGAGACGGGATTCGACGCTACCTGCACGTCGGCACCGGCAACTACAACCGGATGACCGCGCAGGTCTATACCGACCTCGGATTGTTTACCGCCGATCCCGAGATCGCCGAGGACGTCTCCGAGGTCTTCAACTACCTGACCGGCTACTCCAACAAGCGGAATTTCAAAAAATTGCTGGTGGCCCCCGTCAACCTGCGGCAGGGATTGGTCGCCCTCATCGAGCGCGAGGCCGAGCACGCCCGCGCGGGCCGCCCGGCGCGTCTCATCCTCAAGTGCAACCACGTCGCCGACTCGCGCATCATCCAAAGCCTCTACCGAGCCTCGCAGGCGGGGGTGAAGATCGACATGATCGTCCGTGGGGTCTGCTGCCTGCGCCCGGGCCTCCCCGGGATCAGCGACAATATCCGCGTGATCTCGATCGTCGGGCGCTTCCTCGAGCACCATCGCATCTATTATTTTCAAAACGGGGGTGAGGAGGAGATCTTCTTCGGCAGCGCGGACCTGATGGAGCGCAACCTCGACCACCGCGTCGAGACGCTCTGCCCCATCCTCAACGCCGAGCTGCGCGAGCAGCTCAAGGTGAACGTCCTCGAGATCATGCTGCAGGACAACGTCCGCGCCAGCCGCCTGCACTATGACGGGCATTACGAGAAGGTCGCGCGCGAGTCCGAGCAGGCGCCCCTCGTCGATTCCCAGTCCATCCTCTTGGATTGGTATACTTCCAAGCGAAACCCGCTGCCCGAGACGTACGCTTAATCCTCCAACCAACCCCATAAATTACGCCAACCGGGCCGGCGCGCCGGCGAGGCGGGGTGCGCCTGCGGCGGGCGAGGCGGCAGCGGGGGCGGCGGCGGTGGGGGTGGCGGAGGCGGCGGGACCGCCCGATCGTGATTGGGGAGCAAGGGGCCGGTTCGCCATTCGGCGAAGCTTCCCTCGATGGGGAACAGGCGCAACTGGCCCGGAGCGAAGCTCCGGCCGTGGCTGTCCATCGGAAAATTCAGTTGGTAAACCCCCGACATCAGCAGGACCTGCGATCCGTGGGCAAAGCGGCGATTCCCGACGGCGAGGCCGTGCGGGGCCTCGACGAACAGGACGTAGCGCGGATGCCCCTCATGCGAGCCGATGGAGATGCGGAAGTGGTTGCGCGAGATGAAGGGCGCGGTGAACAGCTGCGGCTGGTGGATCCGCCCGAAATCGATGGATCCCTCGGAGGCGCGGAAGCGGCCGTGCCAATCCACCCCGTCGTAGTGCAGGTCGAGCTCCGGCAGCGTCGCCGCGGGCCGGTCCGGGCTGTCGAGATAGAGGCGGTAGCTGCGACGCTCCGGGCCTTCGCCGACGGCGACGAAGACCTCTTCGCCGATCTCGCCGATGACGGGGTTGTCCGTGGCCCGGTAGGAGCGACGCTCTCCCGCGCCGTCCCCGAGCGAGCGGATCACCTCCACCGGCGTCTCGCCGGCGCCCGCCAGGCGAAACAACGACTCCTCTCCCGTGCGGATCAAGCGGAAACGTCCTAGGGCCAGGCGCCGTCCCGGGGCGAGGGAGATCGGCGAGATGGGCGGCCTCTGATTGGGCAATATTTGAAATTGGACGGGCTCCAGCCGGTTACCGATCCCGAGGGTGTCTCCCGCTTGCAAGGGGGTCGAACCCTCCGAGGCGATGGGGTGCCACTCGCCGTCGCGATAGTACCAGCTGCCGAGGAGGTCTTGCGTTTCTGGGTTCAGCGTGCGGGCACGGCTGAGGTTGCGCGCCAAGAGTTGGCCGTCCTCGCCGAGGCGCAGCTCCAGGTGGGCGCGGCTCAGGGTGCGGCGCAGGTCTTCGGAGAGGAAGCGAAAGTCCGCGCGGCCGAGGATGCGCGCGCCGGGTTCCGTTCCCTCCGCCAATTCGCCGAATTCGATCGCCCCCCCTAGCTCCGAGTTCGCCGGATCGGACATCACGCTCAGGCGAAAAGGCGATTCCTCGAGGGAAATCGGGGGAGGGTGCGTCCCCGGAGGATCCGAGCGGGGCGTCAGGGGTGTCAGCGGGGCCTCGCTGGCGGTGGTCGCGGGGAGGCGAAGCATCGGCTCGCGCTCCCAAACGATGACGACCGGGCGTGGGGGCTCCGGCGGCGGGGGCGTCGGCTCGGGCGCGGCGGCGGGCGGCCGCAGCGGTAATTCTTCCGGCGTCGCCAATCGCAAGGAGGCCCGGCGCCCCGTCACGAAGAGCTGCGGGATCCTTCCCTCCGCCAAGGCGTGGTGGTAGCGCTCCAGGGTGCCGGGGTGGCGGACCTCGCCGCGGGCGAGCAGGCGGGAGAGCAGCGCCTCGCGACCCGCGAGCCCCGGCTCCCGCGCCACCAAGGCGGGGACGAGCTCGTTGAGGCGAGCCGCGCGGTGCGGTCCCAATTGGCCGGCAAAGCCCAGCGTGCGGCCTCGAAGCTGCCGCAGGCCGGCGGCGCCCAGCTCCCACATCGCGATCGAAAGGACATTCTCGGCGACCTCCTCGCCCGACAGCGACCACTGGCCGCCGAAGACACCGCGGCCGACGAAGCCCAAGCCCAGGGCGGTCGCGCCGCCAAAGGCGACGGTGCCCGCGTGGACGGCCAGCTCCCGCGAACGAAGCCCGTCGGCGACCAGGAAGGGGTCCCGCGCGCCGGCGGCCAGGCGATTCTGCAAAATGCGCGAAAATGGAATGGTGAGGCCGAAGGTGACCAGGTTGATCCCCGCGCTCGCGCCGAAGTCGCGCCAGAAGTGCGTGTTCAGGCCCTGCGCGTAACGGTCCAAGTTGTGGGCGCCGGCGCCGAAGGCGCTCAAGGCCGTGCCGACGCCGAGCCCCGTCGCCACCGAGCCCCAAGGGGTCAGCGAGCCGCGGGCGACCAAGGGGATACCGCGCAGCGCCAGCGAGCCGCCGGCGCCGGCTCGGGCGATCAGGAGGCTGGGGAGAAATTCCGCGGCGAGGATCCCCGCGCCCAAGGAGACCAGGTTGGAGGCGGAGAAAAGATGGCCGAACATCCGCCGGGTCCGGAATTCCGTTCCGTCCACGCGCTCGCGAAGGGCCCGGGCGCGGGCCCGCAGTTCGGCGGGGACGCCGCCTTCCGCGCGGCTTTCCTCGACGGCGCCGAACAGGGCGTGCAGGGCGAAGGCCTCGTGGTCGGCGGCCCCGGCCAGGCGCCCTTGCCAGATTTCGAGCAGCTCTCCGGCCATCCCCGCGGCCGGGTGGGGCGCCTCGCCGTCGCTCTGCAGGAGGTTAAGCAGTCTCTGGACCGGACGGTCCGGATGCCGGTTCTGGAAATCGCGCAGTTGTTCAATGCCTTGGGCGCGGCGGCGCAGGAGCTCGCGCCCCTGCAACGGGCCGTTCAGGCCCAACTCGGCGCCCAGGTTGGGAAGGCCCAGGACCTCGGCCTCGATGCGCAAGAGCGGATGGTGCCGCCGGTTTGCCTCCAGGATGCCGGGAAGCAGGCTGCGGCCGATGCCGTAGCCGAGGCGGTCGACGTGCAGGGCGGTCTCCCGCGCGGCGGCCGTGAGTTGGGCCAAGCTTTGAGCCCCGCGGGCCTCCGTCAGCATGCGGGCGACCTCGGCGTTCCGCAATTGGGTCTGCTCCAGCTCGGTGACCAGACCGGCTTGAGAGTCGGCGGAACGCAGGCGGCGCAGCATTTCCTCCAAGCTCCATTCCGGGTGCCGCAGCGCGAGCGCGGTGAGGACCGCGCTGAAGCCCCGGTAGCGCGCGCGCAGGGCTGCTTCCGACTCCTCGTTGGCGCGGTCCAGCGAGGCGGCCGCCAAGACCAGCCACTCGAGGGCCTGGGCGTTGAGGGCGACGGCGCGGTCTTCCAGCAGCGACGGCGCGTCGAAATGCCTCAGCTGCGCGACGATCTCGCGGTCCTCCAAGAGGACGCGCTCGGCTCGGGCATGCCAACTGGTTTCCAGCTCGGTCGGGGGATGGGCGCTCAAATGCTCGGCCAAGGCCAGGGCGTGGCGGCGTTGCGCGGCCGCGTCGCCGCGGTACAGGGCGCGGCGCAGGCCGAGGATCTCCGCCACCCCGCGCAGGCGGGGGAACAGCGGGTAGGACTCCGCCCCCAGCCGGGCGTGGTAGCCCTGCAGCTGGGCGTCGACCTCGTCCAGGGCGGCGGCCAGGGTCGTCCGCAGGGCCTCCGCGCTCTCCGGCAAGGCGGCGCCGGGGGGAGGGCTGCGGAAGTGGCTCAAATAGGTGTGTCCGATCCGCGCCGCGGCGAACAGGAAGCGCAGGCGCTCCTCGGTGCTCAGGTCGGGCGCGTACTGGAGGAAGTTGGAGTATTCCTCCAGCGTGGCGACGAAGAGCCGCGTCAGGGCGGGGACCTGTTCGCTCGCCGCGCGTTGCAGCAGGGCGAATTGCCCCGCGAGGGCGTCGTAATAACGCACCCGCTCCCCGCGGCGGCCCGCGGCCAGCGAGTCGCGGACGAAGATTTCCAACTGCCGGTCGTTCATCTCGCGGTAGTTGCCGGCCAGGTCGGGGCGGTAGCGCAGCGCCGGTTCCAACGAAAAGCGGTCGACGGCGCCCTCCCGCTCGATGTGGCGGGAGTCCTCCTCGGCCCGGGCCGCGGCCGCGGCGAGTCGCAGGCGGACGGAGGCCTCGGGGTTCAAGTCCAGGTCGGGGAGGGGACGGGAAGATCCCAGGAGAAAATTTCGTGCCTCGCGCGGGGGCGTCATCGCTCAACCTCTCAGTGCGAGCCTTCCTCCGCCGTCACGCCCTCCACGGAGGGATCGTAGCGCAGGACCATTAGGACGACGTTGTCTGGGCTGGCGTTGCCCACGTGGTTGCCGTCGGTCGGGGCGTCGTAGATGCGGCCTTCCGCGTCGATGTAATGGCCCTCGAAGCGGCCGCTGCCGATCAGGGCGCGCTGGTCGTGGGCCAGGCCGCGGGCCATTGTGCGGTAGAGGTCCATCGTCGCTGCAGCTTCGGTCTGGATCGCCCGGCGCACCGGTTCGGCGCCTTCCAGACCGTGGATGACGGAGGCCATCTGGTCGCGGCTGAACAGCGTGTGGACGCCGTCGCTCATCATCAGGAAGAGGTCGCCCGCTTGGGCGATGAAGGGCTGTCGGGCCCCGGAGCCGTCCGACGCCGGGATCGTCAATTCGTTGTTGAAGATGCCGCTGGGGATCCCGCTTTCCATGCGGCCGGTGATGGGAGGGGCCGCCTCACGGGGGCTGCCGCCGAGGCGCGTGAAGATGCCGCCGCCCACGGCGTTCATGCCCACCGTGGTGGTAACGCCCGGCGTGCGGGCGGCGCGCTGCAGGCCCGCCATGCTGGCTGGCAGGTAGGGGGCGATCACGTCGTAGGCGCCGCCCCCGTTGGGTCGGGCGATCCAGACCTGGGAATCGCCGACGGTCGCGACCTCGACGCTGCCGTCCGGCTCGAGGCGCAGGGCGGTGGCGACGGTGTAGCTGTCGGCCGGGATCTCGACGTCCCGTCCCGCCGTCCGTTCGGCGCGCGCCGCCTCGATGGCGGCCTGCAGGTCCGAGAGGATCACCGGGTGCGCGTCGCGGAAGGCCTGGCCCAGGCTCACCGCGGGATCCGAGGCGCGATTGAGAATGACTTCGACCGCCCGCGCGCTGGCTGCGTCGCCCGTCGAGCTGCCGCCCGCGCCGTCGGCGACCACGGCCACCAGCGAACCGTCTTGGGCGACCGAAAAACCGTAGGCGTCCTCGTTGCGCGGGGTCGCGTGCTTGCTCATTCCGGTCTCGGTGAAGGCCGAGAGCTCGCCCACGCCCGGGATCATCGCCCAATGTTGGCCCTCGCGCAGCCGTCCCGGGACGTTGGGAGAAATCACCGCGCGCGATTCGCCGGGGTCGAGGATCTCGGCCATCAAGAGGGGGGCATGAACGTCGGTCTCCGGATCGATCGCGGGCTGCGGGCCCGTCTCGTCCGCCGCCCTCACGACGGCGCGGGGCGCGGTGGTCTCCGAGTCGTCGGCGTCGGCCGCGGCGGGCGGAGGCGAGGCTTCGCCGTCTCCTTCACCCGCGGCCAGCGGAGGATTTCCCTCCGGAGAGCCGTCGCTCGGCGGGGGCGTGCCGCCGCCGGGGCCCTCGGGAGGCGTCGGACGCGCCTCGAAGCGGATGCGCCCGTTGCGCAAGTCGATGGTGATCGTCCCGGCCTCTTGCCCTTCCGCGGCGGGGACCTCGAGGACGATGCGCCGAGCCTCCGTGTCGTGGACGCCGTGCAGGGCGATGCGGTTGCGAGGCACGTTGCCACTGGCCGGCAGGTTGTCGGGAATGAGGAAATCGGGCTCGCTTGTCGAGGGCCTGTGCCCCTCGCTGATGCCCAGGATCTTGCCGGATCTTCCCCCGAAGTGGACGGTGACTTGCACCGGCCCCGTCTCGCCGTGGGCCGGCGTGGTCAAGATGCCCATGTGGGCGTTCGGGACCCTGTGCCGGGTGATCCTTCGGGCCGTCGAGTCGGCCGCGTCGTCGGCGTCCGTCTCGGGGGTGGATTCCCGGCGCGAGGCGCGACGGCGTTCGGAGCCGCGGGGCCGCTCCTCCGCGGGCCGCGAGGCCCCGGCCTCACCGCCTTCGCGTTCGGGCAGGCGGTGCTCGATGCGCCCGGTCTCCATGTCGAGGACGTATTCGCCATCGACCCCTCTGGGGGCCGGAATCGTCAAGGTCTTGTCGTTGCCGTTGTAGCGGGCGCCGATCCGCAGGATGTTGCGCGGCGCACCCTCGAGATCCGCCAGGGATTCGACGGACATCAGGTTGCTCAGGATCTCGCCGGTGTCGGCGTTGATCAACAGGTTGATGTTGCCGTCGCGGTTCAGGTCGCCGATGGCCTGGTTGATCCGGGCCCGGGAGGCCTGATTGAGCCGTTGCGGCAGGACGCGGGCGCCGAGCGCGGGGGTCCAGAGCAGGGGCACGGGCGAGCTGCGGTGCGCCTCGATCATCGGCGTCAGATCGAGAACTCGGGGCGCGGTCTCCCGGCCGACGGGCGGCAGGCGCAGTTGGTGCGTCACGGGATCGTAGGAGCCGTGCAGGGTGATAGCGCCTTCCGTGTCTCCGAGCGAATGAGTGTTGACGGCGACGATCCGGCCCGTCTCGGGATTCACCCGCAGCTCCACGATCTCGTAGGGATTGTTCGGGAGGAAGCGCGGCAGGTAATCGGCGTCGGTGGAGGCCGCGTTCTCGACGTGATGGCGGCGTATCGCCTCGAGGATGCGCGGGGTGTAGCCCTCCGGCGCTACCCGGACGTTTTCCGCTGGGACGAAATGCATGCGGAAGCTGCCCGGACGGCCGACGATCTGAATGCGATGTCCCCGCAGGAAGCTCTCCGAGTAGAGGTCCACGCTGCCGGGGGCCGAGATTTCCTGCAGCGCCAGCTGGCGGGCCAGATATTGCCGCAGCGGCGTCAGCTGGGGGCTGTCCGCGACGAGACGGCCGGCGACCTCGTTGATCCGGGCGGCGCGCGCCGGTCCCAGTTGCGTGAAGAGCAGGTTGAGCGCCGACGAGGTCCTGCGGGCCGCGAAGTTGTTCAGCCAGGCGTAGCTGCGGTTCAAGCGGTTGCGGATCCCGGCGAGGCGGCCGGTGTTCTCGACGGGGGTGTATTCCCGCGGCTCGAAGGGCCTGCGGCCTTCCAGCTCGGCGCCGAGGCCGACGCGGGTGCGGAAGCGCCGGAAGCCGGCGGCGCCCACTTCCCAGGCCAGGATGGACAGGTAGTTCTCCGCGACCTCCTCATAGGACGGGGCGCTCCAATGGCCGGTGTGCAGGCGGCGCCAGAGCGTGCCGGCGCCCAGGGTCAGGGTGCCGCCGAACAAGGCGGTGCCGGCGTGCAGGGCGACGCGGCGGCGCAGGGTGAGGTTGCCGATGGCGGCCGCGTCCTCGGCGGCGGGCGTCAGCCAGCGCGCGAGGCCGTGGGAGAAGGGGATGGTGGCGCCGAAGACGACCGTGTTGGTCGCGGCGCTCTCGCCGAAGTCGCGCCAGAAATGGGTGGTGAGGCCCAGGCGGGAGCGGTCCATCGTATGCAAGCCCGTACCGACGAAGGACATGGTGAGGCCGGCGCCGATGCCGGTCAGGGCCGAGCCGGCGAAGGTCAGCCGTCCGGCGTTGACCAGGTTGACGCCGCGCAGGGCCAGGCGGCCCGAGGTGCCGGCGCGGGCGATCAGCGCCGCCGGGAAAAGCTCGGTCAAGACGATGCCCGCGCCGAGCGTGGCCAGGCTGGAGCCCGAGCCCAGGTGCCCGAAGACGCGGCGGGTGCGGAAGTCATAGCCTTCGACCCGGTTGACCAGGCTGCGGGCCTGGGTGCTCACCTCGCCCGGGACGCGGACGCCTTCGGACACCTCCTGGGTCTGGGCGATCAGCTGGAAGACCGCGTGAGCGGCGGCAAGTTCGTGGTCGGGGCGGTTGTTCAGGCCGTCCTGATAGCTGTTGAGAACCTCTTGGAGCAGCTCCCCGATGTCCTCGGCGGGATTGGCCTCGGCTTGCAGCTGCCGCAGGATGCCTTGGACCGAGTCGTCCGGATGGCCGGCGCCGTATTCCTCTACCACCGAGACGCCGAGAGGGCCGCGGCGGAACAGCTCGGCGGCGAGCCGGTGCAGGGCGCGCTCGTCGCGCAGCTGCGCGGCGTCGAGGCCCAGGGCGCGCAGCAGGCCGGGATGCGACCGCAGCGATTCGGCCAGGGAGGCGATGGGGTTTTGGCGACGGTTCTCGTCGAAGATGGCCATGAGTAGATGACTGCCGGCCCCGGTGCGCAGGTTTTCGACGTGGGCGGCGGCCTCGCGGGCCCGCGTGATCCATTGCTCCAGCGAGACGTCGCCGCGGGCCTCCGTCAGCATGCTTTGGACCTCGGCGCTGTCGTGGGCGGCGTTCTCCAATTCCTGCCGGATCGCGTCGGCCTGGGCGGGATTGCGCAGGTCGGCGAGCAGATCGGCCAGGTTGAGCGAAGGACGGGTCAAGGCGAGGATCCCGGCCACGGAGGAAAGGGCGCGGTAGCGCGCGGTGATGACGGCCTCGCCGTCCTCGTTGACGTGGTCGATGCTCGCGCAGACTGTCTGCACCAGCTCGAGGGAGACGCCGTTGATGAGGGCGACGGTGTTCTCCGGCGTCGAGGGCGCGTCGATCCCGCGGACCAGGCCGGCGAACTCGGGGTCATCCAAGAGGGCGCGCGCGGCGCGGTGGTCCCAGCGATCGGTCTCCGATCCTTCCGCGGGCGGCGGGTGGGCGGTGAGCCATTGGGTCAACTCGAGGGCGCGCTGGCGGGCGACGTCGTGGTTGCCCGCGAGGATCGCCTCGCGCATCTGAATCTCGCGCAGGATGCCGGTATAGGCCTCGCCGTTGGGGTGGGCCAGGAGGTGCCGTCGGTAGTGGCCGGTCAGCTCGACGTAGGTCTCGCGGAGCAGGGTGCGCAGGGCCTCGATCTCCTCGGCGCCTGCGGCGTTGCGGGAGGCCTCGTCGACCTGGACGCGGCCCAGGGCGTTGCGCAGGACGCCGGAGGCGGCGAAGAGGTAGCGCAGCCGCTCCTCGGGGCTTAATGCGGCGCTGTCGGCGAGAAATCGGGTGTATTCGGTCGTGATCTGGCGCAGGCCGCGCAGCAGCTCGGGGACTTGCGAGCGGGTCGCCTCGTCGCTCAGGGCGCGATGGATCAGGACGAAATAAGCTCGCATCGCGTCGTAGAAGGAGCGCCGGTCCCCGCCGCGGGCGCGCTCCAGGACGACGTTGAGGCCGGCGCGAATCGCGGCCTCGTCGGCGCCTTCCGCCTCGGAGGTGATGGCCTCGCCGGCGCGGCCGGTGCCGCTGAGCAGCAGGCGCATGGCGGTGTCGCCGCGTCGGGCGGTGGTGCCGGCCTGGGTGGTGACGGAGAGACGGGCCAGGGTCTGAAGCTGGGTGACGGCCTCGCCCATGTCGCGGTGCTCGAGCGAGGCGCCGCTGCGGCCGAGGAGAAAATTGCGGTAGGAACCTGGGGGCGTCATGAAAAACCTCCGGACGTGCCCCCGGCGGTTATTTCGTTTATCGGGTTTCCCCGCGGAAAGATGCTAAATTTCGCGGCGAATTTTCGGGGTTTCCTTATCGGAAAAACTCCGCAATCCCAAGCGTTTATCCGGAGCGGCGAGGGCGGGTTTTCACCGCGCGTTCCGATCGCTCAGTTGAACAGCCGCAGGAAAAATTCGCGCCATCCGGCGGCCTCCATCTCGTCCGTGAGGTTCATCGCTTCCTCGATGCGGAAGGTGAAGCGATCCGGACGCGAGTCGTCGGGGATGCGCCGCAGGGTGAAATAGCTGTGGTCGCGGTAGCGCAGGTTCTCCACGTTGGAGACAATCCGCATCTCGCCGCGAGGGGAGACTTCGACGGTAAAAATGTTCAGGTAGGGCAACTCCTGGTGGGCGAGGCCCTCCGCGGCGAGCTCGGCGTTGTATTGCGCCTGCTGGCGTCCACGGTCCTGTATCTCGGCGTAGAGGTCGGCGAAGAAGCGGTCCATGCGGGCTGCGGCAGTGTCGTAGCCGTCCGGGGCCGGGATGCGCACGCCCGCGGTCCGGGAGGGGGAGGGGCGCAGGCTTTCCAGCCGCCGACGGATCAATAGGATGGGCTCCGCCGAGGCGGACTCGCGCTCGATGGCCTCCGCCAGTGCCGTGGGCGGAGTGCGCTGCGGCAGCGGGGGCGGTCCGCGGCGAGGCGAGGCCGGGATCGGAGGCGGCTGGACGGCGGCCTCCGCGGGGACCCGCGGCGGACGCAGGGTGACGCCCTCGGTGCCCGTTGCGGGCGCGGCGCCGTCTTCGTTCAGGTCGGCGAAACTGAAGGGGTCCTCCGCCGGCGGTGTCTCGGCTCGCGGTGCTTCGGCGGGCGGCGCCTCGGAGGGCGCGTCGAGCGAAAAATCTCCCTCCCGCAACTCGATGGGGGCCTCGCTTTCCCCGGCGGCCCTTGCGGGCGGCTCGGGCTCCGTCTCGGGGCGATCGCCTTCCGCGCCGTCCAGGCGCGCGAGCCGTTCGCGCAATTCGCGGGCCTCCTCGGCGGGAATTCGGCGAGTCGCCGCGGGGTCCTCGCCTTGGAGCACGGCCTGGGCCTGCTCGATGGGGATGTCCGGGCGCGAGGCGGTGCGGGCGCGTTGCTGCTGCCGGGTCGAAAAGGGGACGGTTTCGTCGCCGCGGCGCGGCCTTCCGCCCGCGGCCGGAACCTCAGTGACGGCCGGGACGCCCGGCGAGGTGCGGCGGGCGGCGTCCAACAGGGCCTGGGTCGGTTGCTGCGGGGCGGTGACTTCGAGCGCGGATTCCGAGGCACCGGCGGTTTCCGAGGAACCAACGGGTCGGACGGCGCTGGCCTCGGCCGGGCGGGCGGGCGCCGTTTCCGTTCCAGTTCCCGCGGCGGGCTCGGCTCGCGGCGCGGTTTCGGCAGGCGCCGCTACGGGGGCGGCGAGGGATTCCGGCGACGCCTCGGCGGCCGCGGGTTCGGCTCGGGCAGGTTCCGTCTCGCTTCCACCCGACGACACGGGTTCCGCCGACGAGGCTTCCGTGGCGGGACGCGGCGGGCGATGCGCCGCCGTCGGTTCTTCGGTGGTTCCCGTCCGGGCCGGCGGTCGTGCGGAGTGCCCGGCCGAAGGCGGCAGGATCGGCGTGAACATCTGATTTTGATAGCCGATGATGACGGCGCGAAGCACCGGGTCGTCGGTCTGGAGATTTCGAATGCCGTTCGGATCCATGGTGAAGGTGTTTTCGCGGTCGCCGTCCGCCGGCTGCCGCTGCAGGATCTCGAAGCTGATGGAATCCCCTTCGAGGTAGGCCCGGACCCAGACGCGGGGCCGGCGCTCGCCGTTGGCGAGGCGCTGGCGGATCAAGGCGCGGATGGGGCCGACGCCCTCCGGATGTCCCGCGAAGGCCTCCGAATCGAGGATGCGCCGCAGGCGCTCCGCGCCGGACTCGTCCAGCTGAAGGATGGCCCGCGCCGCTCCCGTACGGCTCAGCGGGTCCTCGGTGGAAAGCGGCGCCGCGGTGAAGATCAGCCTGCGCGCGCGGCCTTCTCCCTCCAGGCGCGGGATCTCGCCGCGTTCGAGGGCGCGGGCGATCTCTTGGAAGCGCCGCGGATTTCGGAGTTGGGCTTCTAAATACGCCTCCAGGAATCCCCGTTCTCCGGCGAGCTCGGGGGCTCGGCGGACCATCGTCTCGACGCTGCTGCGCAACATCTGGTTGGTGCGGAAGGGGCCGATCTGGTGGCGCCAGAAGCGCGTGCGGCTCACCCCGAATCTCAGTCCGGCCGCGGCGGCGTCCCACAGGGCCATGGTCAGGAACATCTCGGCGACGTTTTCTCCGGTGGGCATCGCGGCGTGGCCGGTCAGGGCCGCGGTCGCGCTGTGCGCGCCGAGCATGAGCCCGCCGCCGATCGTCCAGTTGCCCAGGCGCAGTCCGACGTGGCCCAAGGCGAGGCGGCCCGGGCCTAAGGCCGCGCCTTCCGGCAGCAGCCCTCTGCGCAGCAATCGTCCGCCCGCCACGGTCCCGCCCATCGCCAGCATGGAGAAGACGGTGCCGAGGGCGAGGGAGCCCAGGCCGATGCGGTCAAATTCTTGAGAGACGCTCACCCCAGGGGCGCGGTTGAAGGCCATGTGCATCGTCAGGCCGCCGGCCTGCATCGCGAGACCGACGCCGGCGCCGATGGCGAATTCGCCCCAACCCGTGACTTGGCCGCCGCGGACCAAGGGCCCTAGTTCGCCCGAAACGCCGGCACCGCGCAACAGCAAGACCGGCGCCAGCTCGGTCAAGACCACGCCGGCCGCGAGCATGCTGATCGACTCCGGCGCGGCCAAGTGCCGGCCGACGCGTCGCCAGGAGAAGCTGCTGAGCTCCTCGGCGTAGCGTCGGGCGCTTTGCCGCAGGGCCGGGCTGAGCGTCGCATCGGGCGCGATTCGCTCCAGGGCGCCGAGGCTCTGGAAAATGGCGTGATAGGCCGGGGCGTAGCGGTCGTCGTCGCGGGCGCGGCGGTGCAGCTCCTCGAGCAGGTCGACCAGCGGCGCCTCGACGTTGACGCGCATGCCGTCCTCCCGGTAGCCGCGGGCGGCGTTGCGGACGGTGTCGAAAAAGGAGCGGTGCGAGGGGTTCTCGCGCAGCGCCTCGGGCAGGGAATCCAGGAAGACGGGAAGCAGGGCGCCCATCTCGCAGAGCTGGCGCGCGATCGACG
>SZOV01000050.1 GCA_030263375.1 Deltaproteobacteria bacterium PRO3 | reverse complement strand
GGTCTTCGACTACGACCTGTTTTCAGCCACCGCGGGCATCGTGCACCGGCGGGGCGATTATGAGGAACCGCTCAATCCTACCGCGGTGGAAGAACGATTCGCGGGTACCGTCGGCGTCGGCTTCGAGCCCTCGAATTTCGTGTTCCGCGGCGCCTACACTTTTTTGAGCAAGGCCTTCACGTCGGATCTCGATCTGGAGCCGCCTATCGGCCTCAACGAATCGCATTTCGAGCTGAGCGCCGGATACCGGCCCTTGGATTGGATGTTAGTTTCGATCGGTTATCGCGGCATTCGCGGCGAGGAGGGCGACGCCGACCAGCTTTTCGTCGGCATTCAAAGCGCCCTGGCCGGCGAGATCCCTTTCTATCTCACCTCCCCAAAACCCGCCCAAGCCGTCGATTAAAACGAGGTCTTCGGGGATACAGGAAGATCGTCATTCCATCGCGCGGCCTGGATAAGGCTGGGCAGCGTAGCGCGTGGGGATCAACTGTAGTCCTCGTTGAGCGCTTTGAGGAATTTCAGCAGCAACAAGAGATCTTCCTCGCGCAGGGCCAGGCCCAAGAATTCCCTGGGCGGATTTCGCATCGCCCCTTCGCGCGCCCGCGCCGAAAACTGGAAATAGTGCATCAGAACCGATTCGAAGCTGTCGAATTGGCCGTTGTGCATGTAAGGCGAGGAGTGGTCCAAGTCGCGCAGTCCGGGCGTCTTGAAGAGGCCGATGCTGAGCGGCAGGAGGTCTTGGACCGTGCAGGGGGCGTTCGGGTCCTCGAGCCGCCGGCAGAGCAGCTCGCGGAGCGCCGCCTGCGGCTTGGGAATATCCGCGTTGCCGAAAACGTTCCAGAGCCCCAAGTCGGTATGGCCCGGCTTGTCGGCGGCCGGCACCGACAGGAAAATCCCCGTGCCGTTGGGATGCGCGGCCGTGGGCGGCAGATAGGCCTCGGGATCGGCGCTGCGAGTCGCGTAATCGGGGATCGCGAGGGCCTCGAAGGCCCCCAAGCCGTGGATCTTGTCGAATTCCAGCTGCGTCACGCCCGTATTGTGGAACCTGAAATCGGTGAAATTGGGCGCGGCGTGGCAGGCGATACAGTTGCCGATGCCACCGGCCAAGACCTTCTCGCTGCCGAGCGGGATGGCGTCGGGCTCGCGAAAAAAAATCCTCATGCCCGCCAGCTCTTCGGGACCGAAGGCGAAATCCTGCTGATGGAATTCGAATTGCTTCGAGAGCGGATCGACGAATTCGATCTCCTCGAGATTATCCAGGGCCTGGATCAGGCGCCGGCTGTAATCGAGGTCGGATTCGCCGTCATTGGGCTTGCGGGATAGATGGTTGATAGTGAGAAATTTGTCGTAAGGCGAGCCGTTGAATTCGCCTTGGGCGTTTTGCGAGAAGATCAGATTATTGACATAGGCCGCCACCAGCTTGGCGACCGCATCGAAGACCTGCTGGTCGCTGGCCTTGTCGACGTCAATGCGAAATTCCTCGGGCAGACGAAACTCCAGCGGGATCGAGGGATCAGTTCCGGCCAAGAGCACCCGGTAGGGAATCGCCACGAATTGCTGGGCGATGGCGTCCTGTCCGGCGTCCTCGCGCACCACCTTGGCCAAATGCGCCGTCGCCTGAGCCTGCTCGCCCGGCAGCCAGCCGAAATTGCGCCCGGTAAAAGTGGCCCGGACCAGGTCTTCCATGGAAACAAATTCGCCGTCGAAATGGAGGAAGAGATCTCCCGGGCGAGGCAGGGCGGAATTGACCAAGGGCGGCGAATTGCGCGGCGCCGTTGTCTTGCCGTCTTCCCGCGCCGGGATGGGGCTGCGGCGGGCGAAATCGGCGTAGGTGCGCATGCCCCCTTCTGGGCTTTGCAGCTGTTGGTCCACCATGTGGCAGGCGGCGCAGTTCATCGACATCCCGGCGAAGGGCCCGGGAAATTCCCGACCGACGGCTTCGGTAATCGCCATCACCGGATCGCCGGCGGGCAGGGGCGAATTCACCTGCGAGCCGTTGTGGGCGAAGAAAAATTGGGCGAAGCGCGTCTCCTGGAAGAGCCGCTCTCCGATCGCCACCTCGGCGGGGTCGGCCTCTTCCTCCTCGACCTCCGGGGCCAAGGGCGTAGCGCAGGCGGCCGTGAGCAGCACCGAGAAAAGAAGGAGATATTTGAGGTTCTGCAGCTTCCAAATCATGGACGAGGCCTTTCCCTAAAGCATGAAAATAACTTTCACCTGCTAGAAAAGTCTCTTCCGACTGTCAACAAGATTTCCTAGCTATTACTATTTTGCTTGACGGAGTGACGGCTTTCCGTTTTTAGAAAATAGTGAAAGTTATTTTCATTTAAAGAGAGGTTTCATGACCCCGCCGCCTCCCCCTGATCACCACCGTTTTCCCATGTACCTGAGCTCCTTACCTACCCGCCATCCACCCGGCTACCGCTCGCCTCTGGCCACGCGCCTGGAAAAGTCGCGGGAATCCTTGGCGGCCCTCCCTCCGGCGGAGGCCTCCGGCTGCGGGTCGGGCCGCCCCATCACCACCGAAGAATTCCTGCGCGAGATGCTGACCGGCGTCCCGCGCGGCGTCCGGCGCATGGCGCAGGACGCCTACGAGCATCCCTTCGTCGTCGGCGGCACCGTCGGAGGCGTCCTCGCTCTCGCCTCTTGGCTGCCCAACCCCTACGCCCGGGCCTTTTCGCGCGGCCTACTCTACCTGGGCGGAGCGGTGTCGACCTATTTCATCGGCAAAGGCGTCTACCGAGGCGTCGAGGCCTGGCAATGCAACGACCGTGCGGCCCTGCGCGAGGCCTCGACGGACTTCGGCGTCGGGACCGTCAGCCTGGGCTTGGCGCTGGCCGGCTACGGCATCGCGCAGCGCCTGGGCAGCACGCCGGAGAAGGCCTTGCGCTGGGGCGTCGTCGGGAACCTCCTGCACAGCTCGGACGAGATCGCCGCGGCCCTGGCATTGAGCCGGGGCGCCTCGAACATCCGCTGAGCCCTCGTCGAGGACTCGGCGGTCGCGGGATGGGCGGGCGGCCCCTTGCGCGAAGGGGATTGAAGCCTTCCCGGCTATAGGGTAGACGATGCGCCATTCAGCCCATGCCGCCCCTCAAAGTCTACATCCAAGTATCCCTGATCGCCCTTGCCGGCCTCCTGTTGGGCGCCTTCCTGCTCTGGCGCTTGACGAAGGCGATCCGGGCCCGCCGCGCGGGGGCGATCGCCGGAAATCTTGCCGCCGTCACGGCCTTCGCCGCCGCGACCTTCGGCCTGTGCTACGCCCTGATCCCTTGTTTCAACTGGCCCCTCGCCTCCTACTGCCGGGGCGATGCCGAAAAAAAATGGGTGGCGCTGACCTTCGACGACGGGCCCAACGAGCCCTATACCTCGCAGATCTTGGACATCCTCGCGCAAAAACAAGTGCCCGCCGCCTTCTTCACGGTCGGAGCGAGTGTCTCCCGTTCCCCCGAGGTCGTCGCGCGCATGCTGCGCGAGGGTCACACCGTCGGAAATCACACGCAGACCCACCGCGGCCTGATCGCCCTCAAGCCCGAAGAGATCCGCCAAGAGCTCGCGGGCTGGGAGCGGGCCATGGCCCCGATCGGCACCCCGGCGCCCAAGTTGTTCCGCGCCCCCCACGGCTGGAAGTCGCCCTTTCTCGGAAAAATCCTCGCGGAGACGGGCTACCGCCTCGTCGGCTGGACCCGCGGGGTCTGGGACACCGACCGTCCCGGCGAGGAGGTCTTGTTCCATCGCCTCACCGCGCGCCCGGAAAACGGGATGATCCTGCTCTTGCACGACGGCGTCGAGGGCGTGCCCGGCGCCGACCGCGGCGATTTGGTCGCGGTGCTGCCCAAGGTCATCGACCACTACCGCGCCCTGGGCTTTCGTTTCGTGGGACTGCCGGAGATGATGCAAGGGACCGAAAAATGAAATTATTTCGCGTCGTCTGCCTCGGGCTTCTCTTGTCGGCCTCGCTCGCCGCGCGCAGCGAGGAGATGCCCGTCGACGGCTTTCTCCAGTCGACGGTCGGCGAATTCCCCGCCGGCTGGAAGACCTATCCGCTGCAAATGGGCAAGGCCAAGCGGGTCTACCGCATCGCCCAGGAGGGGGAGGAAAAATTCCTCCGCGCCGTCGACGCCGAGTTCCTGTCCGTCACCGCCTTCCGCAGCTTCCCTTGGGACGTCGAAAAATATCCCTACCTGAAATTCCGCTGGCGGGCACAGGGCCTGCCCCAAATGCCGGCCGGGGAATGGCGGGAGGTCGACGACCACGCCTGCGGCGTCTTCGTCGGTTTCGGCTTCGCCTCCGCCCTCAAATACGTCTGGAGCTCGAACTTCCCCGCCGGTTCCTACTGGGCGAAAAAACCCGGGAAATTCGTCATCGTCGCGCGCGAGTTCGGCCCCGAGCGGGCCGGACAGTGGCAAGAGGTCACCGTGGACGTGAAGGGGGATTTTGAAAAGTACTTCGGCAAGGCCTTTTCCGGAAAACCCTCGGGCCTCGCGGTCTTGAGCGACGGCGAGGGCTCCCGCCAGCGGGTGGCCTGCGATTACGCGGCCTTCCGGGTCAGCGACCGCCCCTAAAAGAGCTCGGATTCCCGTCCCGCATCGAGAACGGTTCTCGCCCGAAAGCCCCTTTCCATATTGATTGACAAAGGACCCGCTTTGTCATTTTCTCGAAGATGCGCTAAAAGGG
Organism: Deltaproteobacteria bacterium PRO3; assembly: GCA_030263375.1. Classification (NCBI taxonomy): domain Bacteria; class Deltaproteobacteria; species Deltaproteobacteria bacterium PRO3. Next base: position 19,748 of record SZOV01000050.1, on the reverse strand, counting down.
TCCCTCCCCGGCGCCGGGACAACGGAAATTTCATGCTAAAAACCGCTTATCGATTGTCCGCCAACCTGTTCAACGCGCGTTTCCGGCCGAAGGCCCTGATCCATCCCCTCTTCGTCGTCTACCACATCACCAACCTTTGCAACCTGCGCTGCTTCTACTGCGAGGACTTCTCCGCCGACAAAAACCACCTCTACAAGCCCCACGAGCTCGACACCCAACAGGTCAAAGAGGTGTTGCGCATCCTACGGAAGAAATTCGACTATATCTACCTCACCGGCGGAGAGCCTTACGTGCGCCAGGACCTCTCCGAGCTCGTCGCCTACATGAGGCAAATCGGTTTCAAGCGCATCTCGATCAACACCAACGCCCTCACCCTCGACCAAAAGCCCGAGATCCTGCCCTACGTGCGCGACCTGGTGATCAGCATCGACTCGATGGATGCCGCGCGGAAGGATGAGATCATCGGCTGCAAGAAGGGCGGCGCGCAGAAAATCTTCGACAACCTGCGCTGGGCGGCACGCCTGCAAAAAAAGCACGGCTACGAGGTCTCGATCAACTGCGTGGTCGCTCCGCACACCCTGGGCGACGCCCGCGAGGTGTTACGCTTCGCCCTGCAAGAGGGCATCCGCTACTCCTGCATCCCGCAAAACGTCGACTATGCCGTGCATCCCGGCCTGAACGCCAGCGAGGACTACCGGGCCTTCATCCGGGAGATCATGGAGCTGAAGAAACGCAACCCTCTGATCTCCGGAACGCGCTATTTCTTCCAAAACATCCTCAAGCTCTCGCCCTTCGAGTGCTATCCCAGCGTGGTTGCGCGCGTGAACGCCAACGGCGACGTCAGCTGGCCCTGCCGGCCGTTGAAAACCGTCGCCGGCAACCTGCTCGAGATCGGCTCCTTCGACGCAACGGTGAAAGAAGGCATCCGCAAGCACGGCATCCTCAACGCCTGCGACAAGAACTGCCAGGTGCGCTGCTACATCGAGTCCTCCCTGCTGGTGAAGCACCCCCTCGCTCTCGTCCGCGAGTTCTTCACGGGCCGCAAGCTTACCTCGCCACTGGCCAACCCCGTCCTGCAAAAGCTGCCGGTGGCGGCGAGCTACGTGCCGGCGGAGAAGCACCTCGCCTAGTGCAACGCAATAGCTCCCCTCGATGGCGGACAATGCAAGAACAATCTTTCCGTGAATAAGACCGCGGCCGGCAACACCGGCGCCCTTGGACAAGCCCCGTCGGGCTAGTTGAGCTGAACGCTGACCAGCTTGCTGACGCCCGGCTGCTCCATGGTGATGCCGTAGAGCGTGTCGGCCATCTCCATCGTGCGCTTGTTGTGGGTGATGAGGATGAACTGCGATTTGTCGACGAGCGAGCGCACCATGTCGTTGAAGCGGTCGATATTGGCGTCGTCGAGCGGGGCATCGACCTCGTCTAAGAGGCAGAAGGGCGAGGGCTTGATGATGAAGATCGCGAAGACCAGACTGACCGCGGTAAGGGCCTTCTCGCCGCCGGAGAGCAGCGAGACGCTCTGCAGCTTCTTGCCGGGCGGCTGGGCGACGATTTCGACGCCGCTCTCGAGGATGTTCTCGGGGTCGGTGAGCAGCAGCTCGGCGCGGCCGCCCTTGAATAGCTTGGGAAAGACCTCCTGGAAGAGCTTGTTGACCGTCTCGAAGGTCTCTTCGAAGCGCTTCTTGGTGGTGCGGTTGATCTTCTGCAGGGCGCGCTGGAGGGCGTCGAGCGACTGGACCAAGTCTTGGTACTGCTTGTCGAGGTGCTCGTGGCGCTGCTTGAGCTCTTCGTACTCCTCGATGGCGCCCAGGTTGACGGGGCCGATCTTCTCGAGCTTTTCGCGCATCTCCCGCACCTGAGCGGCCTGGGCCTCGCGGTCGATGGGGCGCTCGGCATAGGTCGGCGCCACCGCGGCGAGGTCGACATGATAGCGCTCGAGGATCTGCTGGAGGAGCACCTGGATGCGGGTGCGGCCCTCGCTCAAGCTCACGATGCTTTGGTGGAGCTCTTGCCGGACCGTCTCGAGCTGCGCGCGGTTCTGCCGCAGCGTGACCTCGGCGGCCCCCACCGAATCCTTGAGGGCCTGGATGCGGTCCCTCAAGGCCGTGGCCTGCCCTTCCCGCTCTTGGATCTCGACGACCAGTTGAGAGAGCTTCTCGCGGCTTTCTTCGATCTCGCGCTTGAGCTGGAGGGTCTGCTGGTTGGCCGCGCTGATCGAGACGTGCCGCTCGTCGAGCAGGCGGTGCAGCTCGCCGCGGTCTTCGACCATGCGCTGCAAGTCGCGCTCGAGGGCGCTCTTTTTCTCGGTGACGATGCTCAGCTTGGACTTCTGCTCGAAGGAACGGTGACGCAGGTCGTCGAGCCGGTGGCGCAGGTCCAGCTGGCGCTGCTTGGCGGCCTCGCCGCGCGTCTGCAGTTCGAGCTTCCGCTCCTCAATGCCCAGGACCTCGGCCTCGAGATTCTGGATCTCTTGGACCAGGTCGGACTCTTCCTGCATGGCGGCCGAGATTTCGAGCGAGAGTTTGTCGCGGCGCTCGGTCAGGCGGCGGATCTCGGTCTGGAGGTGATTGAGGTCCTGCTCTTGGTGGACGATCTTGAGCTCTTCGCTGTGCGAGTCGCGCTTCAGCGCCTCGAGGCTTTGCTCGAGCATCTGGATGCGCGAGACGCAGCGCTCGACCTGCGAGGCCTGCTCGCGGACCTGGGCCTCCAGCTCGTGCACCTGCTGGCGCAGCTCCTTGATCTCGCGCTTCTTCTCGAGGATGGCCTGGGCACCGCTCTCCCGCGAGCCGCCCGAGACGACGCCGGAGGGATCGACCACCTCGCCGTCGAGGGTGACCAAGGTCTTGCGATGGCCGTTGCCGTTCCACAGCTCGAGGGCGCGGTTGAGATTTTGCACCAAATACACGTCGCCGAACAGGAACTGGCCGACGCGGTCGTAGTCGCCCTTGACGCGGACGAACTGCTTCAACGGGCCCAACACGCCCTGCTCCTCGCCGTAGGGAAAATGTCCCTCGTCGCCCTCGTCGCGCAGTTCGACCGGGATGCAGCTCAGGCGCCCCATCGATTGCGTCTTGAGGTACTGCAGGGCCTCGACCCCGGCCTCCTGGCTCTTGACGACCACGTACTGCAGCTTTTCGCCCAACACCGCGCCGACCGCCATCTCGTAGGAGGATTCGGTCTCGACGATGTCGGCGACTGTCCCGTAGATCGAGCTGGTCGGGTCCAGCTGGCTGCGCTTGAGCATGACGTTGCGGACCCCGTCTTTATAACCCTCGAAATTTCTTTCCAATTCCTCCAGGGAGGTCAGGCGCGAGCGCTTCAGAGCCAGCTTGTCCTTGAGTTCGGCCAAGCGGGCCTCGGCCTCTTTTTGCTCCTCGCGCTGCTTGAGGATAGTGCCGAAGATGCTGTCGCTTTGCTTTACCAGGTCGAGCTTAAACTGCTTCACCTCGCCCAGCTGTTCCTGCAAGGCACGCAGCTGGGATTGCTGTCCGGAGAGCAGCCGGTCGATCTCGTCGATCTCGGCTTGGTCCTTGCCGATGCGGCCAACCAGGTCGACCTTGCGGCGGCCAAGCCCCTCTTTGCGGCTGTTCCGTTCGGAAAGCCGCTGGAGCAGCTCGATCGTCTCATGGCCCAGCTGCTCGACCTGCAGGGCGGTTTCTTTCTCCTCGCCGATGCCAGCGAGCAGCGCGGCCTCGAGCTGGTTGAAGCTTTCCTGTGCGGTGGCGAGCTCGAGGTCGATGCCGACCTGGCTCTCGTTGGACGCGGCGATCGCCGCGTCCAGCGCCGTCACCCGGCCCTTGACCGTCTCGATCTCTTTGGCAGCGGCCTCGTTCTGCTTGCCGAGCGACTCGATCTCGCGGCCCTTGTAATCGATGCCGGCCTGATGGAGCTGAACGGAATTGTTCTTCTCATAGAGCACCTCCTGCAAACTCATGAGTTGCCGCTCCTGCTCGACCAACTCGAGGCGGTCGGCCTCGAGCTGCACCTCGAGCTGCGCCACTTGGGCGGCCAGGGCAGCCTCGTTTTCTTCGGAATTTTTCAGCCCGCGTTCGAGCTCGCCCAGGCTGCCGGCGCAGGCCAGGTAGTCGTGGCTGCACAGGTGCAGCTCGAGGTCGCGCAGCTCGGTCTCGATCTCTTTGTAACGCTCGGCCTTGCGGGCCTGGCGGTCGATGGAATTGATCTGGCGCTTCAGCTCGGCCAGGATGTCCGCCAAGCGCAGCAGATTTCCTTTGGTCGCCTCGATCTTGCGCAAGGCAGCCTCTTTGCGGCTCTTGAACTTGCTGATGCCGGCGGCCTCTTCGATGATCATGCGCCGGTCTTCGGGCTTGGCGGTGATGATCTGCCCGATCTTGCCCTGCTCGATGATCGAATAGGCCTTGGTGCCCACGCCGCTGCCGAGGAAGACGTCGTAGATGTCGCGCAACCGGCAGGGAGTCTTGTTGATCTGGTACTCGCTCTCCCCCGAGCGGAACAGGCGCCGCGTCACCGCAATCTCGGAATAGTTGGCGTAGGCGGCCGGCGCGCGACCGTCCTCGTTGCCCATCACCATGGTCACTTCGGCGAAGTTGGTCGACGGGCGGGTCTGGCTGCCGGCGAAGATGACGTCTTCCATGGCCTTGCCGCGGAGGTGCTTCGCGCTCATCTCGCCCATGACCCACCGGATGGCGTCGACGATGTTGGACTTGCCGCAGCCGTTGGGGCCGACGATCGAGGTGATGCCCTGTTGGAAGTCGATGACGGTTCGGTCGGGAAAGGATTTAAAGCCCTGGATTTCGAGTCGCTTGATCTTCAAACGGAAACTCCGCGCACACTAAGCCATAAACTATTGAATTTAGAGCTGTTTTTGACCTGGAAGGAGGCCCTCTCGCGAGGCCTGAATTGCCCCTAGGGTTAGCATGGGCCCGGGGGGCTGTAAATAGCAAAAACACCCATTAGTAGCGTCAATTTCCTGACAGAATACAGGATCTTGGGTTTTTTTCCACGCTGCGACGCCGAGTGCCTAGGGAATCTGCTCGATGAATTGATTGTCCAGGGCGTTGACGATGGTCAGGGTGCCGACGCCGGGGGAGGCATAGTAGACCTTGGTGGCGTTGCCGTTCGCGTCCTGCAAATAGTCCAGGCCCTCGCCGCTCACCGCCCCGACCAAGGTGATGCCCGGCACCACCGTCGTCAAATCCGCGGAGACGTCGATCTCGAGGAGGTCACCGGTGGAAAGGGTGTAGAAGGCCGCCAAGCGCCCGTCGCTCAGGGGCGCCGCCTTCACGAAGTTGATGGTGCCGGGGACGAAGTTGGGGTCAGGGATGGGCTGGTCGGGGGCGTTGGGATTCAAGGCAAAGATCTGCGTCGAGGCGGCGAGATTCGCCAGGTCCAGCTCGAAGACTCGGGCTTGGTTGACCTGCGAGCCGCTCACGAAAAGCAATGTCCCTGCGCCATTGCTGGCCAGTGCCGCGTCGCGGGTAAGGATGCCGACGTCGATGGTCTGCGCGCCCGAGGCGAGGTCGGAGGCGTCGATCAGGGAGACCGTGGTATTGGCCGCATTGCTCACCGCCAATAATCCCGAATCGGGATCGAAATTCACCCGGCCGGGAATGCCGCCGACCGCGACCGGCGAGTTGACGACCTCCGTCCCGGTATTCACGTTATAGACATGGACTTGGCCCGTCGTGGCGTTGGAGACGAAGAGCAACCCTAAGTCCGCGTCGACGGCCAGGCCGACCAGCGCATCGGTGTTGGCGCCCGCCACCGCGATGGGCGAAAAGCCGGCCGCGCGGATCAGGTTGACGTCGTCGAAGTCCAGGACGGTGATCTGATTGGTGGCCGTGGCGCCGCCGCCGGTCACGAAGAGCCGCGACACGCCGCCGGGCAGCGAGACCACGACGCCGTTGGAGGGAAAGCTCGGCAACAGCTGAGGGTCCTCGTCGTTGAGGAGGGACTCGTCGTCCTTCCCGAAGAGAACGATTTGGTCGGTGTTGCCGTCGACGAGATTGAGGCCGTTGTCCTGGTTGTCGATGACGAAGACCCGGCCCAGGTCGGAGTCGATCGCCACGATAGCCGGGAAGATCAGGTTGTCCTGCTCGTTGTTGCCGGTGCAGGCCGAGGCCAGGGCCGCGAGGGCCAGGGCGAGGGCCGCGATGCGGGATTTTTTTGAAAATCGGAACATGAAGACCTTCCTAATTAAATGCCGCCGGTGAATCCGGGGCTGAACTCGCCGCTGAAATCGTTATTGTTGTCTTCTTTCTCGTCTTCCTCGTCGTCCGGTTCGATGTCCGGGAAGGCGAAGACCACCTGAAGCGCGTCGGCGTCAATGACGGTTATGTTGTTGCTGTCGAAATTGCCCACGTAGAGGAAGTTACGGCCGCCGATGTTGGCGATCGCCAGGGGAAAGGGCTGATCCCCGGGGTCGGAGTTGACCGGGAGGTTGTTGTCGACCGCGATGCGGGTGATCTCGGCCTGCAAATTGAGGTCGATCACCGACACGGTGTCGTCGCCGGTGTTGCTGACGTAGGCGCGGGCGTTGGGCTCGTCGATGATCACCTCGCCCGGGTCGTTGCCGATCGGGATGGCCGCCACCTGCAGCGAGCCGGTGGTGATCTCTTGCGGAGGCCCGGAGACCGGCGTCAATCCGGCGTCGGTCAGGATGCGCAGGTTGGCGGGCGCGCCGTCGACCACGTAGACGAAATTGGAGTCGCGGGCCGCGCCGCGGGTCGAGTTGGTGCCGACCACGATGTAGTCGACCGGCTCGGTGCCCAGGTCGGTGACGCCGGCGACGGTCGGCGGCGTCATCTCGTTCACGTTGAGGATCAGCATGTTGTCGGTGCGGTTGGTGACGAAGAGGTTGTTGCCGGAGGGGCTGAGCGCCAGCTCGCGGGTGTCGTCGGCGAAGATCTCGCGGCCGTCGGCGGTGGTGACGCTGAGGTCGACCTTGCTGAATCCCAGCATATTGTCGACGTCGTAGCGCAGGGCCTCGCTGGAGGCGGCGACGTAGAGCGAGTCCATGCCGTCGAAGAAGCCGCCGAAGGGGTCCTCGCCGGAGTCGAAAAAGTCCACCTGCAGGAAGGTCGGCGAGGCCTCGTTGATGTGGATGCGCAGAACCTGGTCGATCAGGTCGGCCTCGGCCGCGCTCTGCCGGTTGGGCAGGTAGACGAAGCCGCGGGCCTCGTCGAGCAGGATGTTGCCGGAAAAGTTGGGGATCGAGATCACCGCCAGGGGCGTGGGATTCGCCGGATTGGAGATGTCGAGGATCACGAAGGAGGCGTCCGCCCACAGCACCAAGTTGTTGGAATTGACCACGTAGAGCCGCTGGGCCGCGTTGCTGGCGACCATGGCGATGGGATTGGCCAACACCAAGGGGTTCAAGGTCAGCGGGATCGGGATAAAGATGGAGTTTTCGCCGCAGGCGCTGAGGAAAAGGAGCGAGGCCGCGAGCAGGAGTTTTTTCAGAGAACGCATCACTTCGTTTCCTTTTCTTTCAGGGCCGCATGGGCCGCCGCCAGGCGGGCGACGGGAACGCGGTAAGGGGAACAGCTGACGTAGTCGAGATGGATGCGGTGGCAGAATTCCACCGAGCGCGGGTCGCCGCCGTGCTCGCCGCAGATCCCGACTTTGAGATTGGGCTTGGTCCTCCGGCCCAGCTCGACGGCGTGCTTCACCAGGGCGCCGACGCCGTCGATGTCGAGGGTGACGAAGGGGTCCTCGGGGAGGATCTTCTTCTCGAGGTAGGCCGGGAGGAACTTGCCCGCGTCGTCGCGGGAGAGACCGAAGGTCGTCTGCGTCAGGTCGTTGGTGCCGAAGGAGAAGAAATCCGCCTCGCGCGCCACCTGATCGGCGGTCAGCGCGGCGCGGGGCAGCTCGATCATGGTCCCGATCAGGTAGGTCAGCTGGACGCCCTTCTCTTTAAGGACCTTCTCGCAGGTCTCGGCGGTCACCTTGCGCATGTAGGCCAGTTCGTTCACGTGCCCGACCAAGGGGATCATGATCTCGGGGATGATCTTGAAGCCCTCATCCTTGGCCAGCTCGCAGGCTGCCTCCATGATGGCGCGGACCTGCATCTCGTAGATCTCGGGATAAGAGATGCCGAGGCGGCAGCCGCGGTGGCCGAGCATGGGGTTGAATTCGTGCAGGGCCTCGAGCTTCTTCTTGATGCGCTCGAAAGGGAGGCCGATCTTCTCGGAGACCTGTTGGATCTCCTCGTCGGTGTGCGGGAGGAACTCGTGCAGCGGCGGATCAAGCAGGCGGATGGTCACCGGCAGGTCCTTCATCTCGCGGAAGATGCCCTTGAAGTCGCCCTTCTGCATCGGCAGGATCTTGGCCAGGGCCTTCTCGCGGCCCTTGCGGTCGTCGGCCAGGATCATCTCGCGGACCGCGTCGATGCGCTCGCCTTCGAAGAACATGTGTTCGGTGCGGCACAGGCCGATGCCCTCGGCGCCGAAGCGCCGCGCCACCTTGGCGTCGTGCGGGGTGTCGGCGTTGGTGCGAACCTTCAGCTTGCGGAACTCGTCGACCCAGCTCATGAAGGCGCCGAAGTCGCCGGAGAGCTCGGGCTCGATGGTGGGAACCTTGCCCAGAATCACCTCGCCGGTGGAGCCGTTGAGGGTCAGCCAGTCGCCCTGCTGGATGACGTGCTCGCCGACGCTCATCCGGCGCTCTTTGTAGCTGATCGCCAGGTCGCCGCAGCCGGTGACGCAGCACTTGCCCATGCCGCGGGCCACGACCGCCGCGTGGGAGGTCATGCCGCCGCGCGCGGTGAGGATGCCCTCGGCGACGTGCATGCCGTGGATGTCCTCGGGCGAGGTCTCGAGCCGCACCAGGATCACCTTCTCGCCCTTCTCGCTCTGATGCTGGGCCTCCTCGGCCGAGAACACCACCTTGCCGGTCGCCGCGCCGGGCGAGGCCGGAAGACCCTTGGCGATGACGAGCTGCTTGGCTTTCGGATCAAGCGTCGGGTGCAGGAGCTGGTCGAGCTGGGAGGGATTGACGCGCAGCACCGCGGTCTTGCGGTCGATCAGGCCCTCGGCGAGCATGTCGGTCGCGATCTTGACGGCGGCCTGGGCGGTGCGCTTGCCGGTGCGGGTCTGCAGCATCCAGACCTTACCCTTCTCGATGGTGAACTCGATGTCCTGCATGTCGCGGTAGTGCTTCTCGAGCTTCTGGTAGATGTCGACCAAGTCGCGGTAGCAGGCGGGCATCACCTCCTCGAGGGAGGACAGCGCGGAGTTGTCGTGCTTTTTGCCAGCGATATTGATCGGCTGCGGCGTGCGGATGCCGGCGACGACGTCCTCGCCCTGGGCGTTGACCAAAAACTCGCCGAAGAAACGCTTCTCGCCCGTCGAGGGATCGCGGGTGAAGGCCACGCCGGTGGCGCAGTCGTTGCCCATGTTGCCGAAGACCATGGCCTGCACGTTGACGGCGGTGCCCCACTCTTCGGGGATGCCGTTGATGCGGCGGTACTCGATGGCGCGCTTGTTCATCCAGGAACTGAACACCGCGCCGACCGCGCCCCAGAGCTGGTCCTTGGGATCCTCGGGGAAGGGCCTGCCGGTCATCTGGAGGACGTGCTTCTTGAAGACGGCGACCAATTCTTTCCAATCCTGAGCGCTGAGCTCGGTGTCGAGGCGGACCTTCTTGTGCTCCTTGCGCTCCTCGATCTGGTGCTCGAAGAACTCACGGTCCACGTCGAGGACGACGTCGGAATACATCTGGATGAAGCGCCGGTAAGAGTCGTAGCCGAAGCGCTCGTCGCCGGAGCGGGCGATGATGCCCTTCACCGTCTCGTCGTTCAGCCCCAGATTGAGGATGGTGTCCATCATGCCGGGCATGCTGGCCCGCGCGCCGGAGCGCACCGACAGAAGCAGGGGCTGCTTGGCGTCGCCGAATTTGGCGCCCATGATGGCCTCGACCTTGGCCAGCGCCTGCCTCACCTCTTCCTCGAGACCCTCGGGGTACTTCTTGTCGTTTTGGTAGAAGGCCGTGCAGACCTCGGTGGTGATCGTGAATCCGGGCGGCACCGGCAGGCCGAGCAGGTTCATCTCGGCCAGGTTGGCGCCCTTGCCTCCGAGGAGGTTCTTCATGTCGCTCTTGCCGTCGGCCTTGCCGTTTCCGAAAAAATAGACCCAGGGTCTTGGCATAGGGGGAATACCTCTACAGCTTCAGATGATCCTTCAAATAATCCTCGAGCCGGTCGATCGCGATCCGCTCTTGCTTGGTCGAGTCGCGGTCGCGCACCGTGACCTGCTTGTCCTCTTCCGACTGGAAGTCGTAGGTCACCGCCAGCGGGGTGCCGATCTCGTCGTGGCGGCGGTAGCGTTTCCCGATGCTGCCGACGTCGTCGTAGTCGGTGACGTAGCGCTTGCGCAGGGACTTCTCCAGCGCCATCGCGGGCTCGGCCAGCTTGCGCGAGAGCGGGAAGACCGCCACCTTGTAGGGCGCGACCGCCGGCGAGAAGCGCATCACGACGCGCTCCTCCCCTTCGACCACGTCCTCGGCGTAGGCGTCGGCCAGGACGGTGAGCAGGGTGCGATCGACGCCCAGCGAGGTCTCGACCACCGCCGGGACGTATTTTTCTTTGGTGGTCTCGTCGAAGTAGCTCAGGTCCTTGCCGCTCGTCTTGATGTGCTGGCTCAGGTCGTAGTTGCTGCGGTTGGCGATGCCCTCGAGCTCGGACCAGCCGAAGGGGAACTCGTACTCGACGTCGACGCAGCCCTTCGCGTAGTGGGCGAGCTCGTCCTGGCTGTGGATGCGCTGCCTAAGCTTGTCGGGCTTGATCCCGAGGTCCTGGAACCACTGGAAGCGCTCGGCGACCCAGTACTCGTACCACTTCTGCATCTCGGACTCTTCGGGCTTGACGAAGAACTCCATCTCCATCTGCTCGAACTCGCGGGAGCGGAAGATGAAGTTGCGCGGCGTGATCTCGTTGCGGAAGCTCTTGCCGATCTGCGCGATGCCGAAGGGGATCTTCTGCCGCGAGACGATCTGGACGTTCTTGAACTGCGTGAAGATCGACTGGCAGGTCTCGGGCCGCAGGTAGGCGCGGGCCGAGTCGTCGCGCAGCGCCCCGACGAAGGTTTCGAACATCAGGTTGAACTGCCGCACCTCGGTCAGCTCGCCGGGGCCCTTCTTGTCGCCCGCGCAGGCCTGCACGGTGAGGGAGGGCTTTTGCGGGCAGGGAATCGCCTCGATGTGGTCGGCGCGGAAGCGCCCCTTGCAGGTCTTGCAGTCGACCATGGGGTCGGAAAAGCTGGCCACGTGGCCGCTGGCGACCCAGGTCTGGGGGTGGCAGATGATCGAGGTGTCGACGCCGACCACGTCGTCGCGCAGGCGCACCATGCGTTGCCACCAGAAGTTCTTGATGTTGTTTCGTAATTCGACTCCGACCGGGCCGTAATCCCAGAATCCGTTGATACCGCCGTAGATCTCGCTGGATTGGAAGATAAAACCGCGTCGTTTGGCGAGAGAAACTAATTTTTCCATGGGTATTGGGCGCTTTCTTTGGCTCGCGACGGACTATCCCCGGCCCCCACCGCTGTCAAGACAAAAGCTTTAAGTTTCCCGCACGGTTAGCCGCTAGTTTTCGATTGCAATTTCTTCGGCCTTCCCTTTAAAAACCCCTATGCGAAAATTCCTTTCCGCGGCCTTGCCCCTCCTCCTTTGCCTCAGCCTGCTCCCCGCCTGCGGGAAGGGTCGCAAGAAGGACATCCCCGGACCCAACGACAAGGTTTTTACGGTCGGCGTCGCCGAAGTGGTCTCCCGCGACATCCCCGACGGCATCGAATTCCCCGGCACCTTCACCGCCTCGCAACGCCTGGTGGTCAAAAGCGACTTCACCGGCAGGGTCCAGGCCCTCTCCGTGATCGAAGGCCAGCAGGTCGCGGTCAACGACGCCTTGATGAAAATCGACGACGAAAAGCTTCCCTACGTCCTGGACCGGCAGCGGGCCGAGCTGCGCGAGGCCGAGGCCCAACTCGAATTCGATTCCAAGGCCACCGGCGTCGCGGGCGAAGAAGAAGGCCTGGAAGACACGGGCGAGGCCCAGCAGCTGGAAGACGCCCTAGCGGGCGCCGGCGGCGAGGAAGGGCAAGCCGATCAGAATGCCGAGGCCAACCCGGCGGCCCAGGCGACGCCCGAGGCCACCGAAAACACCCCGTTCCCAATCCGCCGCCCCTTCGGCGTTCGCCGCAACGCCAAGCGCGGCTTGGGCTCCCCCCGCCTTCCCATCGCCGCCCCGCAAAGCCCCGAGCTTACCGAAAACCGCATCGCCCTCGACCAGGCCAAGGTCGACCGCATCAAGGCCGAGATCGCCCTCTCCGAGCGCCAATTGGCCGGCAGCACCCTGCTGGCGACCGTCGAGGGCTTCGTCGCGAAGGTCCACGTCGCGGAGGGCTCGATGGTAAAGGTTGACGATCCCCTGGTCGACATCGTCCGCGTCGATCCCATCGAGCTGACGCTCCACATCCCCAAGGACGAAATCGCCCGCCTCGACAAGAGCATGCAGGTGAAGGTCACCGTCAACGACATGAAGCAAGAGAGCCTCGACGGCGAGATCAGCTTCATCGGCGCCGAGCTCGACCCGCAAAAGAAGACCCTCGAGATGCGGATTCGCATCCCCAACCCGGGCATGCGCATCAAGGCGGGCATGGACGGCGTGGCCCATCTCGCCGTCGCCAACAAGACCCATCCCGCCCTGCTGGTCCCGCCCGCGGCGATCCGCAGCGAGGGCGACAAAAAATTCGTCTACGTCGTGCGCGGCCAAGTCGCCGAAAAGCGCGAGATCGTCACCGGCAGCGGCTTCGAAGGCCTCATCGAGGTGACCAAGGGCGTGAAGGCCGGGGAACGCGTCGTCATCCGCGGGCTGGACTCCCTCAAGGAAGACGAAGAGTTCGTCAAGGTCGCCTCTTAATCCGATCCATCGCCCTCCAGCGTTCGACCCAAGCGCGCCAATCCATGGGTCGAAGACCCGGCATCGCAATAGCCACCGAATTTTTTTGAGGATTTACTCCCGGCAGAATTCTTCGAGGGGAATGCGCACGGTGTCTTCCATGTCGTCCTTGGACTTCTCGTGCAGCAGGGATTCGGAGATCAGGACCACCTTGCCGAGGACGTTGCCGTTGTGGGGATTGAAGGCCAAATCGAGGCCGCGGGTGTCGTAGCTTTTTCCGTTGATGAAGAGCTGATACTTTTTTGGATCCATGAGTACCCCGAACTTCGGTTGATCTAGCATAGAGTTGCGATTTTTGACAAGACATGCTGCGTTAAAAACTATATCATTTCCAAATAGATCCAGCATCGGAGCTTAAAATGTACAAAAACATCCTCGTATGTCTCGACGGCGGCTCCGCCGACAATTCCGTGATCAATGCCGCCCTTTATTTAGCACAGAAATTAAAGGCCAAGTTGCACGGCCTGACGGTCCAGGACATCCTCACCCTCGAGGGCCCCTTGATGTACGACATCTCCGGGGCCATGGCCTTCATCCCGCAGCTGAACCTCTTGGAGGAGACCCGCAAGGTGATGGAGGAGCGCTCCAAGAACATCCTGACCGGCTTCGTCAAGGCCTGCGAGGACGCTGGCGTCGCCCACCACGAGAGCATCTCCGAGGGCATCGTCCACAAGGTGATCCTCGAGAAGACGCAGCTGCATGACCTGACCATCCTAGGACGCCGCGGACTGAACTACGAATTGGACAAGGAGCTGCTCGGCTCCACCACCGACCGCGTGGTCAGCAAGGCAAAGACGCCGGTCCTGGTGGTGACGCACAACTTCGAGGCCTTCAAGAACCCGCTGCTCGCTTACGACGGCTCGCCCCAGTCCCGCGAGGCCCTGGCCACCGCGGCCAAGCTCTGCAGCGACCTGCAGCTGCCCTTGACCGTCCTGCACGTCGGCAAGGACAAAAAAGAATCGGAGGCCGTGCTCCGTGAGGCCAAGGAATACCTCGACGCCTATACGATCGTCGCGAAATACGAGCACGCCGAAGGCAATCCGCACCAGGAGGTGCCGCAGTACGTGAAGCTGCACAACCACGACGTCCTGATGATGGGCGCGCGCGGCCACGGCCGGCTGATGGAGTTTATCCTCGGCTCAACCACCGAGTACGCGCTGTGGAGCGGCAATTGCCACGTCCTCGTCGACCAATGAACGCGCTCTTTTTCCGTCTGATCCTAACGCTCGCCTTGCTGGGCTTCGCCGCCGGCGAAGCCCGCGCCTTGGACTACCGCAGCCTCGAGGAGGGCCTCGACTACTCGACCCTGCAGGCCGACGGCGCCAAGCTGCACCTGCTCAAGGTCGATCTGAAGCGCTACCACGTGAAGGTGCTCGACGCCCGCGACTGGAAAAGCCCGGCCCTACCCGTCAAGACCTTCGCCGAAAAAGCCAAGGCCCTGGCCGCGATCAACGCCAACTTCTTCGACACGGAGGACCGCCCCTTGGGACTGGTGCTGCAAGAGGGCAAGCTGAAGAATCCGCCAAAAAAGATCTCGTGGTGGGCCTCGCTCCTGCTCAAGGGCGACCGCGCCAGCATCCAGAAGGCCTTCGACAAGGAGCAGGTCTCGAGTTGGGACAACGGCGTCCAGGCGGGCCCGCGCCTCGTGGTGGCGGGCAAGACGCCCAAGCTGAAGGAAGAGTACTCGCCCAAGTCGGCCGTCGGGATCGACCGCCAAGGCCATTTGGTCTTCGTCGTCTCGGAGGGCAGCGTCGAGATCAATCGCCTGGCCGCGCTGCTCGCCAAAAAAGAGAAGGACGGCGGCGCCGGCCTGCATAACGCCCTGAATCTCGACGGCGGCTCCTCGACGCAGTTCTTCGCGAAGGCGGGCGACCTAACGCTTTCGATCCCCGGCATCGCGCGCGTACCGATCGCGCTCGGCTTGTTTCGCAAATAGCTTGTTTCGTGCGCGTCCGGACCGCGCCTCTTCCTCCGGCCGTGCCGCTTCCACCGCCGGCCTCGGTTTGGGCCTCGCCGGAGGCTCCGGGGCGGTCGCGGGCCGGTTTTTCTGCAGGGCCTGCAGGCGATCCTGCGGCGATTCACGTTGGAATTTTCGCGCCGGCGCCGGATTCGCTTCGGGGCCGCGTGGGGCGGGCTCGGGGAAACGGGACGAGGCCGTCGGTACCGATGCCGATCCCCCGGAAAAGTCGCCTCCCGGAAACAGGATCGAGCGTGTCAGGTGACTGAAGCAGTTGTTGAAATAATACATGGCCGGCCCCGGTGGAAAAAGGGGTGGAGGACGCGATCCCTCTGGAACCGCGCCCTCCCGGGTTCTCCTAGCTGGCAATGGTTTTCTGCCCCGACATCCCCTCCTTCTTCCTCCCCGAAACGGGGAGGAAGATCGGAGTGAAGAGGGGATCGTCGCAATCCTCGATCATCGCTGTTTCGGCTTGAACCCGCCCGACGGCACAACCTCGCGCAGCGTCTCCCAAAAAAAGACCGGCGGACGGATTTCGCGCAGCTCCACGACCGTGCCCCCGCGGCCGTTCCCCGGAGCTAGCTTCGCGTCCTCCGTCAGCGCCGGCGGCCCCTCCCCGGCCTGCAGGGCCGAGGAAAATTCCTGAGCGCGCGCCTCGGGTCGGGCGATCCCCGCGCGGTCCCGCAGGAAGTCGCGGACCTCGGCAAAGGGCAGGTAGCCCAGCCGGCGCGCGGATTGCCCTGCGATCCGGCAAAAACCCCGATCCTCTTCGGTCGACCAAACCACCAGATCTCCCCCCCGGGCCGGAATCTTTCCGATGCAGACGTCTCCTTCGAACTTGTGCGGTTTGGCGGCTGCCCGTTCGACCAAGGCATCCAGGTCTCGATTCGAGTTTTCCGGCCGCGGCCGGGATGAAATATTTCTCAGTTCTTGCAACATAGGCTCTCCTCTTAAAAATAAATTTTATCTCCGTGGCTCGGGAAGGATTTCCCCGGCCTAACCTTGATTTAGAAATGTCCGTAAAACCCCCATTCCCTCCTTTCCCTCGCCCAAGCTCTCCAGCTTCGCCCGCATGGCGCGGACATTCTCGGGACTCCGCAGGATCTCCGGATGCCTTCCCCGGATGTGAATCAATAGCTCCGCGCCGATGTCGCCCTCCTTGCCCCCCGACCCGATCAATTCCAGGGCCTTTTCAAATCGGGCCTGTGGCGGAAGTTCCGAATAGTGGTCCATCCTAAAGATACGGCATTGGGAAAGATCCTTCAGATTGTCGGTCCGGGCATCGGCAACTCGCGCGACGCGCGCCCTCGCACCCGAGGCCGGAGCGACTCGCGGTTCGGAAACCGGCGTCGAAGGGGCAGCCGATTTCGGGGCGGGCGCAAGCCTGGACCGAGGCGTCAAAAAATTCCTCAACATCGACTCGGCGCTCGCTTCGCTGCTCGTGTTCGCCTTCAACGTAGCGCGGAGGGCCTCGAGGTTCTCGGGGATCCGCAGGACTTCTGGGTTAGTTTCGCTGAGGCGACTCATCAAGGCATAGCCGGTCATCCCCTCATTTCCCTGCGCTCCAAACAACTTCAAGGCCGCTTCGAATTGGACCTGCGGAGAGAGCCCCTCGTAGTGTCGTAGGTTGGTGTAAACCGCATTCCCCAAAAACTCCGGGACTTTCGCCGGGGCGGCGGGCGGAAGGGCCTCCCGCTTGCCGGAGCGGGTCGCGGATTCCGCCTTGGGGCCCAGGGCCTGTTCCAAACCGCCGAAAACGAGCGGCATCATAAAGCCTAGACCGGCGGCGAGCGCCACCTCGCGCCAACCCCCGCCTTCGGCGGCCGCTTCCGCGCCGCCGTGAACCGAAAACAGCAGAGAGGTCGGCAGGATCTCCTTGAAGTTGAAGGAGCCGGAGGCTGAACCGGCCCACTGCATTCCAGCTGCCGCGGCGAAGGGCGCGAAGAAGCTCATGCTGCCTAAATTCGCACCCTGCAGGAAGTCCCTGCGCATCGCGCTTTCGCTGAGCGGCGCTTCATCCCCGCCGAAAAACCCCTGGATCCAACGCTTCCCCACCGACGCCAAGCTGAGACCGGATCCGGCTCCCAAGGTCGTTCCTCCCCAACCCAGGAGGGATCCCCCCGATCCGGAGCCGGCGACGCCCAGGGCCGCGGGGGCAGCGGCCGCCACCAAGGCACCGACGCAACCGATCGCAAACAGGCCGTCTCCCGTATTCTTGACGATCTTGGCCAAGGTTTCGCCGTGCTCGATAGAACGGACCTCATAGTCTCCGAATTCGGCATGGTCGACCTGGATGGCGCGGTAAGCCTGATTTTCGACCTTTCGCGCGGCTTCCAAGTCGCCCTGGGCGAGGAAGCGTTTGGCATTGACCAACAACCCCTTGGCTTGATCCACCCGCCAAGAGCCGGGCATGCTTGGCCCCATCAGAAAGTCGGCCACCTTTTGGAGCCCGGAGCGATCTTCCCGGCGTTGTTCGGCCATGTCGATCAGCTCTTGCGTGGCGGCGATCTTGATCGAGACGGCGTTTGGATTGGAAGGGTTTATCTTTGTCATAATTCCCCAATAGGTTTGCGGTTGAAAACGCCCGAAGCTCCCCTCTTATTCAGGATTTGCCGTCGAACTGGAGACATTCGAGGCCGTGGTGGAGCCGACCGGCTCTTGCTCTTCTTTCCCGTTCTCCAGGTCGATGCTCGCCTGAATCCGGTCGTAGGTCTGCTGGCTGTTCCACTGCTCTCCGCCCTGGCGCTCCATCGCCTCGCCCGTCTCCTTCGTCACCCAGTCCATCAGGACCCGGCGGACGTCCTGCGGGATTTTCTGCAGCAGCTTTAGGAAGCGGGGATCGTCCTCGCTCGTCGCGCGGGAGGCGCGGTAGATCGCGGTCACCACCTTGCGCACCACGTCGTTCATCAATTCCTGGTCTTGAATATTGCGATCCGGCTTGGCGTTGTAACCCGTCGTTCCGTCGCCCCGCAGTTCGTTGTCGATGTATTTCACCACGTCCGCCCACTCGGTCGGTCGTCCGTCGCCCCGATACTGCGTGCTCTTGCCCAGCGCCGCTCCGTCGATCAATTCGGCCACCGCGCGCGCCCATCTGGCGTGATCGCTGTCCGGAATGAAACCGGCGATCCCGCCCTCGGGCCAGGCGACCGCGATGCTCTGCCGGGCCGGCTTGGGGTCGGCGCCGATTCGGAGCTTCGCGAGTTGCGCATCGCTCAGCGCGGAGACGTCCACGCGGTTGGAAGGGAGGGTCAAAATCTCCAGCTGGGAGTCGTCGATGCGGAATTCCTCGGTGAGGGTGGCACCCTTTTTGTTTTTGCCCGCGGCGGTCACCACGTAGCAGGACGCGGCCTCGTCGAAGCGAACGACGAAAGAATCGGCCATCGTCGCGCCGGTCAGCGTGACCTTGCCCGCCGTGACCTCGCTCACTTTCACCTTGTCGTCGTAATTCACCCTCAGGGAGGTGACGGGATCCGCGTCGTAGATCGCGGTCTTCCGCTTCGCATCGACCTTGCGGGGCTTGGAGAGGCCTTCGTCGCGGGCCTCCGCCGCTTCCTGGCCGGTCTCGACGGCCTCTTGCCATTCCGCGCGCAGCTCCTCGACGGCCTCGAGGATCTCTTCGGCGAACCCGGTCCCCTTCAGCAGCTTTTGCGAAAGGGCCTCCGCCCGCTCGCGCCACTTGCCCAAGGAGACCTCGTCGACGAGCTCGGACTTCGCCTCGTCCCACAGCTCCTCCTTCAAGTCCGAGAGCGCCTTCGCCGTCTCGGCCTCGACCTCGTCCCCAGCGCCGCCCAGCGCTCCGGCGATGTCTCCCAGCAACGCCTCGTCATCGGCCCGCGAGACCGGCTGTCCCTGCTCCAGGCCCGTCAGGCCGGAATCCTCCAGGCCCAGGTAGGCATCCTCCCCGGAGGCCTCCTCGAAGCCCCAATCCTGCGAGACGGGCGGTGTCTGGGGAATAGGACCGTAGCGATCCGTGTAAACCTCTTTGCCTGGAAACCGTACCATATGCCTTCCTCCTGTCCGGGAGAAAAGCAAGGTCGATGCCATTTAGAGATTCGCGATTTATATAGATTCAAATTATTGAAATTGAATAATAAATTTTAAAAATAAGTCTGTGTCGTCGATAAGTTTAATTATGCATTATATGTAATTATTTTTTAAATTTAAAATTAAGTAACTGTTTTTAAAATGTTTTATTAATGATAATATGTTCGTTTTATTTCACATAAAAACAAACATTTAATACGTATTTTTAGGAATAAAAATTATAATAACATTTTTTAGATAATTATTTTCATAACAAATGTAATTTATTTTGATTTTACCACAAATATTTCAATATAATTCTAGAAAAATATCTTCCAATAAGTGTTAGAATTCAATAATTAATATTCATAAGATATGTAAATAAATAATTATTAATGAAAAAAATCAATGTCTTAGGAAAAATCCAAAACGCCCTGCAGACCTGCCAAGAGGCCAATCTTCGGTATAAGTTGTCGCTCTTCCTCGAGGCCCAGGGCCCCTCCGGGGTGGTGGCGGCCTGCCGGCGCGCGGGCAAGGCCCCTCGCTTCTATTACTATTGGTGGAATCGATTCCGGGACTCCGGCTTCGAGCTGAAGGCCCTGCGCGAAAAATCCCGCCGCCCCCGGCGCAGCCCGCGCAAGACCCCCGCCGAGATCGAAGGCCGCGTCCTGCATCTCGCGCGCGAGTCCGGGGAAGGCCTGGAATGCCTCCGCCGGCGGCTCGAGCGCGAGCACCGCATCCGCCTCTCCGCCTCCACCATCTACCGCATCCTGCGAGCGCGCGGCGAATCGCGGCCGCCCCGCGGCCCCGGCGCGCGGCACGCCCGCCCGACGG